>JAKBAG010000230.1 GCA_021809235.1 Acidobacteriota bacterium | reverse complement strand
ATCCACAGCCTGCGCCGCTGCCTTTCCAGCACGCATTTCCTCGCGAATTCGCTCAAAGATCAGCACGTTCGAGTCCACGCCCATACCAATCGTCAGAATGACGCCGGCAATGCCGGGCAGGGTGAGTGTCGACTGGCTGAAGCCCATGAAACCGAGCAGAATCACCAGGTTCAGAAACAGTGCCAGATCCGCATTGATGCCCGCTCCGCGATAGTAGAGCAGCATGAAGAACATGACGGCCAGCGTGCCGGCAATGGCCGCCGTAACGCCTTCGCGGATGGAGTCAGCGCCCAGCGAAGCACCCACCGTGCGCTGCTCGATCGGGATGATGCTGGCAGGCAGTGCGCCGGTGCGCAAGGTCAGCGAAAGCGCATCGATCTGCTCCTTGCTGAACTGACCTTCGATCTGGCCGTTGTCGCGAATCGCAGACTGAATGACCGCAACATTCTTCACCCGATCTCCCAGTACAATCGCCATGTATGTGCCGACATGCGTGGAGGTGTAGTCGTAAAAGCGCTGCCCGCCAGCATTGGTGAGCACAAAGTTCACACCCTGCTTGCCGGAGTCATTGGGACCAATGGCACTGGCATCGCGGAAGTCTCGACCGCCCACGATGGAAACCCGCTTCAGCAGGAAGACGCGATCCGATCCGGAGCTGCTAACGCCCTGCGGATCGCCGTGCACCAGGTACTCATCGGGCGGAATGGCTCCACCCAGTCCGGCCATAGCCTCCTGCTCGTTGTTGTATCCGTCGGGATTGCCTGCGACTTCATGCACTTCCAGCCGCGAGGTGGACTGAATAATGTCCTTGATGCGGTCCAGGTCTTCGACGCCGGGCAACTCCACCAGAATTTCATTCGCACCCAGGCCGTAGCGTTGAATTACCGGCTCACTGACGCCAAGGCGATCCACGCGGTCGCGAATCGTTTCAATCGACTGATCCAGCGTGCGAGATTCCAGGTCAGCAAGCTGCGAGGGCTTCATGGTCAGCGTAAAGCTGTGATCATTGCTGTTGCTGGCAATGTCATACTCGGCGCCAAAACGATCGGAAAGCTCGCTGCTCACCTTGCTGGACTGCGTTGGATCCACACCCGCCAAACGAATCACCTGGGGCATGTTCGGGTCGGGCTTGAGCACCTGGCTGAAGGTCAGGCGGTTGTCGTTCATCGCCTGCTCAATTCGCGCCACCGTATTATCTGTTTCCGCATTCACGGCGTCCTTGACGACCACCTGCAGAATCAGGTGCGCTCCACCGCGCAGATCGAGGCCAAGGTGGATACGCTGCGTGATGGCCTGTTCGAGGGCCGCGCCGCTGAAGCCATGCGGAATCCCGAAGATTCCGTAGAGGAACACCAGCAGTGTGCCGACAATGAGTGCAATCTTACCGTTGAGATTCTTCTTCATGATGAGCTTTTCCGTGCCTTCCGCGATGCAGCGTTACTTTGCTGCATCCTCCTGAGTGGTCACTGAGGCAATTGCGCTTTTAGCGATCTCCAGCTTCAGTCCATCCGGAGCCACGCGCAGGACAAGAGTATCGTCCTTCAGGCTCAGGATAACGCCGCGAATACCGCCCGTGGTTGTGACCTTGTCGCCCGTCTTGATCTGGGCAAGCATCTCATTCCACTGCTTCTGCTTCCGCTGCTGTGGCCGAATCATCAGAAAATAAACCACGGCAATCATGAGCAGTGGCAACAACAGGCTGATAGCCGAACTTCCGGCTCCAGCCGGTTGCGCAAAGAACAGGACCAGTCGATTCAAAACACACTTCCTTCCCTATCCGGCGCCCCTGCGCCAGAGACAGCACACCGGGCAGAATGCCCTTGGCTGGTATGAATTTGCTTGTCTCCCGGAATGGCCTGAGCGGCTCAATGCCGCCTAACGCCGGAACCCGCGAAGCCACCGCTGCCATGCAGCAAAGCCACCTCGTCGTCTTCTGCTTCCTGTTCGACACTACTATGCGGCCAGTCTTCCGGAGTTCTGGACCTGCTACCCCTCGTCCAAATCGGGAAATTGCCGCGCATTCAGTCTAGCAAACTGCCTGCCACCGGCGTTGCCGGATGGCAGGAAAAGACGCTTGCAGGCGAAGTCTGGCTCCGCCGAACCGCTACCGCGGCAAAATTCGCCGCCTCATCGAGGCGGACCATCGCAACCCGTTGCGGTCGCGCTCAGGCCAGTGGCTCCCAGTATCGCAACTCCGGATGGGCGCAGCTGCGGCAAAGCAGCATCGACGCCCCATCGGCGCCTTTCCTGGCCTCAAAGCGGCCAAAGTTGATCCCCTCACCGCAGGCCGAGCATTGCTGGCGACCGCCGCGAAAACCGGGCATCTCCTCCGGCGGTAGCTTGACCCGTACCCACTGCGCTCGAAACAGTTCGTCGTCTGCCAGCTCGCGGTAAGCCACCTTCTGCTGTGCCGCAGCTGGCTCCACGCTGGCGTAACGCTCTTTTGCCAGTTCGCGGGAAGACTCCACAGCCACCACGCGAAGCGCACGATCCTCCTTCAGATCGACAAAAGTGGCTGCCATCTTGCCCCAGTCGAGAAACTTGAGGGC
This sequence comes from Acidobacteriota bacterium, assembly GCA_021809235.1. Lineage (GTDB taxonomy): Bacteria > Acidobacteriota > Terriglobia > Terriglobales > Acidobacteriaceae > Acidicapsa. The sequence continues at coordinate 2,206 of JAKBAG010000230.1, read as the reverse complement.
ACGGCGGCCAAGCCGACAGCCCGTGACCAGCCCGATGGCATCCGTAGCACAGCGGTCAATCTCGACAAAGCAGACAAGACGCTTGCGGTCGGCCCCTCGCGGGTCTTCAATGCCCAGCATGCGGCAGGCCATGGTCGCCATACGCACACCCAGAATCTGTCCGGCGCAAAGATGCCCGTGCGCCACCTCTGCCTGCTGCAGCAGTTCCTCCAGTGCTTCCATAGGTCCCTTTCTTTCCTCCGCTGCGGGGGTCGCGTTTGTTCCTTCGCTGCATCTCCGAAAGGGCGCGGAGCCGGTGTCTGATCTGCACTGCGGATCGGTGTTATGGCTCAGTGCTGTGGCGAGCTAGACGGTGCCGTCGATGTTGGCTCCGAAGTGCCCGCTCCGGAATCGCCAGAAGCAGCTGGCTGCGCCCGGGTTGAATTGATCGCTGCAGGATTTCCCTGCACGGAATTTGCCCGAGATGAATACCCGGTATCCGCGTGAGACGCATTGGTCGCAGCAGGCGAATTCGGCGCCGCCGATGCGGTTGCTACGCCAAACAGAGCATAGGTGTGCGCTGTGCCGCCCGCGAGCTGGAAGGTAACACTCAGCGGATCGCGCTGCCAGACCGCCTCGTTGCATACCGGAGAAAGCGCGTGTCCAGCATCGTAGGCCTGCAACTTCTTGTGCAGCAGCGGTTTGCGCGTGGCAATCTGGGCCACCATGGCATACAGGCTCTTGCCGGATGCGCTCAACCCGCAATATGCCGCATCATCCCGAAACCAGACCACATCGCTGACGACCGGATCATAATCCGGCAGCTTGAGCGTGGCCGCATGGCCGGTGACCCGATCCACCAGCAGCCACGGCCCCCGCTGCCAGATCCAGTCGCCATTTTTGCCCGACTTCTCCCCGGGCAAGGCATTGTTGAGCCTCACGGCGAGCCGGACCACAAAGCTACGGTCGGTCACTTCATGAATTGGGCCCGTTGTCCACTCAGCGATGTGACCATCCACAACCAGCGGACGGACCACCAGCTTGTTTTCGTCCCCATTCGATCCGGCCGGATCTGCCTGCGGGGAATACGGCACGCTGCGCGGCGCGCCCAGCGTGACCGCATGATGCCCACGCTCGCCATGTGCCGACCGGCAAGGCAGCAGAATCGCCCCCAACAGCACCGGTAGCAGCAGATTCCTCTGCATACCGAATTGCCGCCAACAACGGGAGACAGTGACCCTGTTCATCCTCAAGCCTCCGGGAATGCGCGTTCCACACCTGCCGCCACGCGAAAGATGGTACTTTCGCCAAAGTGCGGTCCCAATACCTGCAGACCCACGGGAAGTCCGGTCGCGGTCTGCCCACAGGGGACAGAAAGTCCGCAGATTCCAGCCAGGCTGGCGGTGACAGTGTAGATATCCGCCAGATACATGGCCAGCGGGTCCTCGCTCTTTTCGCCTAACCGAAACGCGGCTGTCGGAGCCGTGGGAGCCACGATGGCATCCACCGAAGCAAAGGCGTCTCGGAACTCTTCGGCAAGAATACGCCGGACCTGCTGCGCCTTGCGGTAGTAGGCATCGTAGTATCCCGCGCTCAGCGCATAGGTGCCCAGCAGGATTCTGCGCTTGACCTCATCGCCAAATCCCTCCTCGCGGGAAAGCCGGTACATGCTGGAAAGATTGGTCGCGGCGCTTGATCGATGGCCAAAGCGGACTCCATCAAAGCGCGCCAGATTTGCGCTGGCCTCCGCGGTGGCCACCAGGTAGTAGACCGGAATGGCATATTGCGTGTGCTTCAGACGAATGCGCGTGATCCGGCATCCCTGCTCCTTCAGAGCATCAATGCCGGCCTCCACGGAGGCGCGAACTGCCGGATCAAGCCCTTCACCAAAATACTCTTCCGGGACGCCGATGCGCAGTCCATTCAGATCCTGCGTTGTCGCCGCGGCATAGCCTTCCACTGGCCGCTTAGAACTCGTGGCGTCCAGAGGATCATGCCCGGCGAGCACTTCCAGCACCGTGGCCGCGTCCTCCACCGAGGCGGCAAACGGCCCCACGCGGTCCAGTGAAGAGGCAAAGGCAATCAGGCCATAGCGGGAAACGCGCCCGTAGGTAGGCAGTACGCCCACCACGCCGCAGTAGCTGGCTGGCTGCCGAATGGAGCCGCCTGTATCCGTGCCCAGCGTTGCAACGGCCAGGTTGGCCGCTACCGCAGCCGCCGAACCACC
>JAKBAG010000229.1 GCA_021809235.1 Acidobacteriota bacterium | reverse complement strand
ACGGCTTCTTGGTGGCGCCAACGCGCGCCAGACGAATCATAACCACGGGTATTTTCCTTTCAACAGAGCGCCGATCCTGGTTTTCGCCCGTCCGCATGGCATCCCTGCGGCAGATCGCTTCGGCATTTGCTCTTCAGCCTGCGCTGGATCGTACGGCTCAGCAGCCACGTCCGCGCACACCCTTCCAGTATCTCTGAAAACCGCCGCTCAGGGCAAATCCACCCCATCCGACCTGCCGCGGCAGCGCTAGAATCGCAGCATGGAAGCGCGCATCAGACACCAGAAACCGGACAATCCCCTGCACTCGCTCCGCGTCCTTGACGGAGGCCTGGCGACCGAACTGGAGTTTCTTGGGGCGGACCTGAGCGGTCCGCTGTGGTCGGCACACGTGCTGGAAAACCAGCCTGAGCTGGTCCTGGCCGTCCATCGCGCCTATCTGGAGGCCGGTGCGGGCTGCATTGCCACGGCCAGCTACCAGGTCTCGCGTCGCGGCTACGCCGAGCTGGGCCTGCCGCGGGAGCGGGCCGATGCCGCGCTGCTGCACGCTGTTGCGCTGGCACGGCAGGCATGCGCGGACCACGCGGCAGCGCATCCCACAGCCCCGCAGGCACTGGTCGCCGCCTCGCTGGGCCCTTACGGAGCCGCGCTGCACAACGGCGCCGAGTACCACGGCAACTACGACTGCAGCTTTGCCGATCTGGTGGACTTCCACTGCGAACGGCTGGCCGTGCTGGCCTGCCCCGCAGCCGGCCTGCCAGCCCCTGACCTGCTCGCCTTCGAAACCATCCCATCGCTCGAGGAGGCGCGGGCCATTCTTGCCGCGCTGGCCGAGTGGCCACGACTGCAGGCCTGGCTCAGCTTTACCTGCCGCGACGACCGGCATCTGGCCCACGGGGAACCGCTGGGCGATTCTGTCGCAGCCCTGCTTGGCGACTCCGTCGCAGGGCAGCAAAACGCAGGGCAACTGCTCGGCATCGGCATCAACTGCATTCCCCCGCAGCGGGTACCGGCACTGCTGGCTGAATTGCGCCCTCGCTGCCCGCTGCCCATCCTGGTCTATCCCAACTCCGGTGAGCAATGGGACGCGGTCGCACGGCGCTGGACCGGCTCGGCTGCGAGCTTCGAGCAGGCAGCAGCCGACTGGTTCGCTCTTGGAGCGGACGTGATTGGTGGCTGCTGCCGCACCCGTCCGGAAGATATCCGCAGCATTGCCCGAGCCGCCACAGAGGCGCGCAACAGCTCCCGGCCGACGCGCTAGATCACAATGGGATCGGCCAGCAGCTGCCGCGCAATTGTCATCAGCTGCATGTTCGATGTGCCCTCGTAAATCTTGCCGATCTTCGCATCGCGGAAGTACTTCTCGGCCGGATAATCGCGCACAAAGCCGTTGCCGCCAAAGATCTCGACACAGCGGCTGGCCACACTTTCCGCCACCTGAGAGACAAAGTACTTGGTCATCGCCGCCTCGGTCACGAAGGGGAGTCCGGCATCCTTGCGCCGGGCCGCGTTGTAGACCATCAGCCGCGCTGCCTCAATCTGGGTTGCCATCTCGGCAAGCTCAAACTGCACCGCCTGGAACTCGGCAATCGCCCGGCCAAACTGCCGACGCTGCTGCGCATACCGGGCCGCATGCTTCCAGGCCCCGCTGGCCAGCCCCAGCAGTTGCGCGCCAATCCCGATCCGGCCTTCGTTCAGCACCTCAATGGCGATCCGGTAGCCTTTGCCTTCCTCGCCCAGCAGCGCATCGGCTGGCACATGGCAATCGTCCAGCAGTACCTCACAGGTGCTGCTGGCGCAAATCCCCAGCTTGTGTTCCAGCCGGCCCACCGTCAACCCCGGCGTTTCCTTTGGCACCAGAAAGGCGCTGATGCCGCGATAGCCTGCGGCCGGATCGAGATTGGCAAAGACCAGAAACAGCCCGGCCTCGCGCGCATTGCTGATCCACAGCTTGCGCCCATGCAGCCGGTAGCCGTCGGCCGTCCGCTCAGCCCGCGACTCCATTGCAAAGGCGTCCGAACCGGAGCCGGCCTCGCTCAGCGCATAGCTGCACAGCATGCCTGCGGCCATCTGCGGCAGCCAGTGACGGTGCTGCTCCGGCGTACCCCAGCGCAGCAGCGCATTCACGCTCAGCGTGTTCTGGATGTCGACGATCAGCGCAACGGCCGGGTCCACTTCGGCGAGCGACTCCACGGCTAGAATCGACTCAAAGAAACTGCCGGCAGCGCCGCCATACTCCTCCGGCACTTCGATCGCCAGCAATCCCAGCTCCGCCAGCTTTTCCAGCAATCCCGGAGCGTACTGCGCCGCCTCTTCCATCGGCCGCACCAGCGGCGCCACGGTCTCGGCCGCAAAGCGGCGCACCGTGCTTTGCAGCAGCTGTTCTTCCTCACTCAAAACCGTCAGCGGTGTTCCCGAATGCATCGTCTTTTCCCTTCGTTTGCGCCTTCCCTTTTGGGAGCTTGCCCAGCCTGCACGGACACGCGCAGGCTGACGCACAGGGCTCAGGCTAGCAGAGCCGACGCACCCGCGGATAGATCGATCCAGCCGTCATAGGCCCAGCACTTCGACCCCATCCAAAACACCTCACGTTCTCAGCTCCATTGCTGATCGCGCAGGCCTGGCAACACGGGATCCGGATGCATACACCCACCCCGGCGTGTAAAGATGCTTGCGAAGCACCTTGGGCAACGGCTGTGCCTGGCCCGCTGCGGTAACTCCTCGCCATTGTGCCCGGCGTTGCCTGTCCGGCGGCCAGCTCCCTACCCCCTGAAATTCTGTTTCCACGCCGAGGAGATTCCGTGATTCCCAATCTTTCCTGTTCCCGACTTCGCGTCTGTGCTGCCGCCGCTTCTCTGCGCCATCGTGCGCTGCTTTTCTGCCTGCTGGGTGCGCTGCTGCCTGCCGTGCTGCAGCCCGTGGCCGGTGCCCAGCGCCTGCCGCAGTCGGTCACGCCGCTGCACTATACGCTGCGCCTGACGCCCGATCTCCAGCGTGCCATCTTTACCGGCGAAGAGGGCATTGACGTCCAGCTGGCCAGCGCCACCGATGCCATCACCCTCAACGCCATCGAGATTCGCTTCGGCAAGGTCAGCATTGACCAGGACGGCCAACAGCTGCCGGGAACCGTGACCCTGGACGAAGCCAAGCAGCAGGCGACGCTCCACTTTGCCCACACGCTCAGCCCCGGCCATCACACCCTCCGGATCGCCTTCACCGGCATGCTCAACGGCGAGCTTCGCGGCTTCTATCTCTCGAAAACCGCGCGCCGCAACTACGCCGTCACCCAGTTTGAATCCACCGATGCACGCCGAGCCTTCCCCTGCTTCGACGAGCCGGCGATGAAGGCCACCTTCGACATCACCCTCGTCGTGGACAAGGGCGATACCGCCATCTCCAACACCAACATCACCGCCGACACCCCGACCGCCGACGGACTCCACCATGCCATCCGCTTTGCACGCACGCCGCGCATGTCCACCTATCTGGTCGCCTTCCTCGTCGGCGACTTCCAGTGCGTGGCCGGCTCCAGTGACGGCGTGCCGATCCGTGCCTGCGCCACACCGGACCAGGTGCAATACGGCCGCTTCGCGCTCCAGGCCGCCGAGTTCGTCCTGCACTACTATGACAACTACTTCGGCATCCACTACCCCATGCCCAAGCTGGACATGATTGCGCTGCCCGACTTTGAAGCCGGCGCCATGGAGAACTTCGGCGCCATCACCTATCGGGAAACCGACCTGCTCGTTGACCAGCAGCACGCCTCCGTCGATGCCCTGAAGCGGGTGGCCGCCGTTGTGGCCCATGAGATGGCCCATCAGTGGTTCGGCGACATGGTTACCATGCAGTGGTGGAACAACCTCTGGCTCAATGAGGGCTTTGCCACCTGGATGGAAAACAAGCCGGTCGAAGCCTGGAAGCCGGAGTGGAAGATCAGCCAGTCTGTTGCCGCTGACACCCAGTCCACGCTCAACCTCGACGCACGGCGCGTCACCCGCACCATCCGCGCCGAAGCCAACACTCCCGACGAAATCAACGAGATGTTCGACGGCATCACCTACGGCAAAGCCGGTGCCGTCCTGCTGATGGTTGAGAACTACGAGGGCAGCGAGGTCTTCCGTCAGGGCGTGCACAACTACCTTGCCGCGCACCTTTACAGCAACGCCACCGCCGAAGACTTCTGGAGCGCGCAGGCAGCCGTCAGCCACAAGCCCATCGACAGAATCATGTCCAGCTTCGTGGCCCAGCCCGGCGTGCCGCTGCTGCGCGTCGCGGATTCCGGCTCGGTCTCCCAGCATCGCTTCTTCCTGAACCCCGGCGTCACCGCCCCGCCGCAGTCCTGGGTCATACCCGTCTGCAGCAGCACCGCAGCCGGACCACACTGCCAGATCCTGAGCCAGCCCACGCAGACGCTGTCCACCCTGGGCTTCCTGAATGCCGGCGGCAAGGGCTACTACCGTACGCGCTATCCGGCCGCCATGCTGGCCCGGCTGACCGCGCACGCGGAAACCGCGCTCACGCCCGAGGAGCGCATCAGCCTGCTGGGAGACAGCTGGGCACTGACCCAGGCCAACATCCTCAAGGTCGGCGACTTTCTCAATCTGGCCGCAAAGCTTGCTGCCGATCCCAACTCCGAAGTCCTGAAAAGCCTGATTGACGACGTGAATGCCATTGCTGATCGCGTAGCAGCCAATGACACCCAGCGGGCGCAGCTTGCCGCCTGGGTTCGCCAGACCTTTGGCCCGGCCTATGCACACCTGGGCGCACCCGGCGCGCAGGACTCGCC
>JAKBAG010000228.1 GCA_021809235.1 Acidobacteriota bacterium | reverse complement strand
AGCCGCAGCTCATGTAGGGAACAGCGGCGCTGTACCAGGGACGGATTTCTTCGTGAGAGATCGGCCATTGGGCATCGGGAACGAAGGCGCGGTCGATCAGGTCAACGTCATCGTAGGGAACGCATCGACCGCCCCAGGTCCAGGAGGTGCCGCCGAGAGCACGACAGACGGCGATCTCCATCGGTGCGTGTCGAAGGGGATCGCGAAGGATAGCCGCCGAGTCGGTCGAGCCGTGCGGATCGCACTCCAGGCCACCAGACTCGAGGAGCAGGACTTCGTGGCCGAGCCGCTCGAGTTCAAGTACAAGCGCCATGCCGACCGGGCCGGAGCCGACGACACAGAAGTCATAGATCTTTGCCGACAGAAGCGCGGGGTCCAGGATCATGAGGAAGGTAAGACCTGCCGTTCCATGCGAGAGGATGTAAGCGAAGTGCAAAAGGCGGCCCGCATTTGTCGCCTTTGCGATGTATTGGCGTGCGGGAAATCTGTGGCCCATTGTACCAACACAAGGCGAGCGAGACAAAAAACGAGCGTGGCGCAACGACGCGTCTCAACGTCGGTGGAGACCAGCGCGAGAGGTTGGAAACGGAGCGACCAGAGCGGCGTGCCAGGCAGAATGAAGACCGAGGAGCGAACGGTTGCGCAGGCCGGAGTGGACGAGCTGGCCGCCGAGGGTGAGCAGCAGGAGCCAGAGGGCGAGCCGCAGCGGGCGGCGCGGGAGTCGCGCGGAGAGGGTGAGGCCGGTGACGGAGCCGATGACTCCGCCGAGGAGCATGGGCGGAAGCAGCGGCGAGCGCAGGGCGAGCGGCAGGCCGTGAAGGAGCGAGCCGACGAGCGAGAGGATGGCTCCGAAGATGATGTCGGTGCCGACGACCTGAGCCGGGGCGAGGGTGGTGAAGGCGAGCAGCGCGGCGGAGCCGAGCGCTCCGGCGCCGGCCGACGAGAAGCCGACTTCTGCGCCGACGGGAAGCATGAGCGCGGCGAGCAGCCAGGGACGGCGGTTGGGGGGAGTTGGGCTGGCAAGGCTGGATGGTTGGGCTGGTTGGCCGCCGTGGTTTGCTGTCGGGCGGGTTTCGGTGGGGCGCGACGGTCGGAAGTGGAAGAGAATCTGGCTGGCTGCGGTGGCGATGAGGATGAGTCCAAGCGCGGCGTTGAGCAGGGCGATCGAGCCAGCAAGGCGATCGAGCAGGAGCGAGCCGAGCAGGACGCCGGGCAGCGCTCCGACGAGGAGTGTGCGCAGTACAGGCCAGGAGACGTGGCGGCGCGCGATCTGAGCCGGGGCGAGCAGGAGCTTGACGGCGGTGGAGAAGGTGAGTCCGAGGGCGACGGCTTCGGTGGCGGGCAGGCCGAGAAACAGCATGAGTAGCGGCACAGTGAGCGTGCCGGCGCCGACGCCGGTGAGAGCGATAGTCAAAGCGATGCAGAAACCAAGCAGAGCGGGCATGGGCAATCCTGTCAGGCAGCGGGCTTGGTTGCGGCCTCGGGTGCGGCTTCAATGTGAATGCCGCACTCGACCTTTCGCCCGGCCCAGCGACCGGAGCGGGGATCGTTGGGATCGAGCGGCAGCGTGGTGCAGGGCTGGCAGCCAATGCTGGTGTAGCCCTGCGCGTAAAGCGGCAGCAGGGGAATCGCGAGTAGCTCGCAGGCGTACCAGACGTCACGCGTGGACCAGTCGGCAAGCGGTGCGAGCTTAAGGATGGAGCGGCCGCCGGGCAGGGCAAACTCTGCCGACTCCTCCAGTGCTGCGCGGCTGCGCGCCTGCTCCCGGCGCAGGCCGGTGAACCAGACACGGTAGTCGGCAAGCGCGGCAAAGAGCGGCTCCACCTTGCGCAGTTTGCAGCATTGGTCCGGTGCAGACTGGTAGAGCAGTCCGAGCGCGCTCTCCTGCTGTGCAACGGTCTGCACCGGGAGCAGGTTGAGCAGGTTCATCTGCCAGTCCCGGGCAAGCCGGTCGCGATAGGCGTAGGTTTCCGGGAAGTGGTAGCCGGTATCGAGAAAGAGAATGGGCAGGCTGGGGGCAAGGTCAAGCGCAAGGCGTGCGAGGAGAACATCCTCGGCCTGAAAGCTGCAGGTGAGGCATACACCCTCTGCCGACTGGGTGAGGTACTGGCGCAGCGTGGTGCGTACGCGCTCCAGTTGCGGCAGCAATGTGGCCTGGATAGCGTCGGGAACGGTGCTGGATGAGGCGGACATCGTCAGGAGTCTCCTTGCAGGGAAGTAGCGGATCAGATGGTGTACTCAGAGTCGCCGGGATGGTGGAGCAGGCCTGCTTCCGAGAGCAGCGTATGCAGGCGTCGCGGGGAACTGTCTTCGTCGGCCAACGTGAGGGAACGGTCGGCAACTGATACAAGCAGGGAGCTGCTATCGGTTTCCGCGTGAAGCAGCACAAGAATGCCGGAGGTGGCAGCCTGCGCCGCCAGCGAACTGGACGCGGCATCCGCAGCATTCAGCCGGAGGGTGACCATGCCGTCCTGAAACAGCGAGCGCTCAACGGCATCCGCCAGGGATGCGGCTCCGGTGAGCGAGAGCACGGCTCCGCGATGTCCCCAGCGCAGGAAGCGCTCGCGGGCCGAGACCGGTCCGGAGTGAGCATTGCGCAGGTGCGCAGCCAGCGCGGCAGGAATGGGCTGGGCAGAGCGGATCATGCCAGCGGCGACGGTGCCGTTTGTGGCGGCGTCGATCAGGATGAAGGCTCCGGTGAGCCGGTTGTCCGCATAATGGTCCACGGCAGCGGGTCGCAGCAGTCGCAGGCTGGCAACGCCAATCTGGTTGAGAGCGAGTGAGGCAGCAGGCACATGATCGAGGGTCTGCTGGTGAGATTCGTTCTCCAGCAGTACGCGATGGTGAAGAGTCTGCACAGTGGCCGGAACGAGATGGCTGGCCTGCTTGAGCAGATAGCGGCGACCGACAACCAGTTCGTGGGCATCCATCCAGACAAGCGAGGCCTTCAGATCGGTAGTGACAGTGGCCGGAGCATCGGAGGCGACAATCAGGTCTCCGCGGCTGATGTCGATCTCGCGGTCCAGCACCAGAGTGACGGACAGCGGTGCAGAGGCCTGCTCCAGGTCGCCGTCAAAGGTGACGATGCGGCGGATGACGGCCGTGCGTCCGGACGGCTGCACAGTGATGGCATCTCCTGGGCGCACAGTGCCGGAGGCAATCTGCCCGGCGAATCCGCGAAAGGATGCGTCGGGGCGCAGCACACGCTGGACGGCGAAGCGTAGAGGCGCAGCGTGGTCATGGCGGGCAGCGGGCAGCGACTCCAGCAGTTCGATGAGTGCGGGGCCGCTGTACCACGGACTGGCGTCGGAGCGATGGACGACGTTGTCGCCGATGAGCGCGCTGACGGGCAGAAAGTGCGCCTGGACCGGGTTGCCGGTGTCGGCGGCAATCTGGTCCAGCAGCGTGGAGAAATCAGCCTGAATAGCGCGGAATCGCGCTTCGCTATAGTCGACCAGATCCATCTTGTTGACGGCGACGATGAGGTGGCGGACGCCGAGCAGGCTGGCGATATAGGCATGGCGGCGCGACTGCGGCAGCACACCTTTGCGGGCGTCGATGAGCACGATGGTGGCGTCAGCGGTGGAGGAGCCGGTGGCCATGTTGCGGGTGTACTGCTCGTGGCCGGGGGTGTCGGCGATGATGAATTTCCGGCGCGCGGTAGAAAAGTACCGATAGGCGACATCGATGGTGATGCCCTGCTCGCGCTCGGCCCGTAGCCCGTCGGTCAGCAGCGCGAAGTCAAGCTGGCCGGGCGCGGTGGTGCCTTTGCCCTCGATGGAGCGGACCTGATCCTCGTAGACGGAGCGGGTGTCGTAGAGCAGGCGACCGATGAGGGTGGATTTGCCGTCGTCGACGCTGCCGGCGGTGGAAAAGCGCAACAGATCCTTGCGCTGTTCGGCGGCCATGAAGTCATCCAGGGAGAATGCGGATTCGGGAACGAGTGTGGACATGATTTAGAAGTATCCTTCGCGTTTTTTCAGCTCCATGGAGCCTTCCTGGTCGTGGTCGATGACGCGATTGGCGCGCTCGGAGGAACGGAACGAAAGCAGCTCGGCGATGATCTCCGGTATGGAGGTGGCATCGGAGCGAATGGCTCCGGTGCAGGGGCTGCAGCCCAGCGAACGCAGGCGGCATTTCACCATCTGCGGCTGCTCGCCGGGCAGCGCAACGAAGGATTGTTCGATGGGAATCAACGCATCGCCGCGGACATACATGGGCCGCTCGCGTGCGAAGTAAAGATCGACGACGGGAATATTTTCCAGGTGAATGTATTGCCAGACGTCCATCTCCGTCCAGTTGGAAAGCGGAAAGACGCGGATCGATTCGCCGGGATGGATACGTGCGTTGTAAAGATTCCACAGCTCCGGGCGCTGATTCTTGGGGTCCCATTGTCCGGCGCCGTCGCGGAAGGAGTAGATACGCTCCTTGGCGCGGGATTTCTCTTCGTCGCGACGTGCGCCACCGAAGGCGGCATCAAAGTTGTAGTGGCGCAGGCCGTCGAGCAGGGCCTGTGTTTTGAGCAGGCCGCAGCAGCGCTTGGTGTCGAGCGCGATGGGATTGGTTCCGGCGGCGATGGCTGGTTCATTCCGCCAGACGTGAAGCTCCGCACCCACTTCGCGGGCCATGTTGTCGCGGAATTCCAGCATCTCGCGGAATTTGAATCCAGTGTCGATGTGCAAAAGCGGAAAGGGAATCGGCGCGGGATAAAAGGCTTTTTGCGCCAGGCGCAGCATCACGGAGGAGTCTTTGCCGATGGAGTAGAGCATCACGGGCCGCTCAAACTCGCTGGCAACCTCAC
>JAKBAG010000227.1 GCA_021809235.1 Acidobacteriota bacterium | reverse complement strand
CAGCCGGTTCCTATACCTTCACGGTTACCGGCACAGGCAATCCGGCCATCACCCCTGCACCCACTGCGACCATCACCGTCACCGTCAACTGACGAGATTCGCTGGCGACAAAACAAGAGCGGGAGACCGGATGGTGTCTCCCGCTCTTATTTTTGTCTCTGAGTTGCGCTTCAGGCCGTTTGCGTCTCGGGTTGCTGCTTTGCAGGTCCGCCTTCGCCCGGTTTCGTTGGCTCCATCCGCAGTGCGTTGTTGAAACGGTTGAAATAGTTGAACAGTCCGATTGCGCACAGGAGTTCGACGATCTCTCCCTCGGAGAAGTGCTCGCGTAGCTCGGCAAACTGCTCTTCGCTGAGCGCATGGGCATTGCGCGTGACGGTCTCAGCCAGACGCAGCGCTGCCTTTTCTGCAGCAGAAAAATCCTTGCGCTCCGGCCACTCCGCCAGATGGGTCAACTGCTCGTCCGACCAGCCCAGGTTGCGCGCCAGCACCGTGTGCGAGGCCAGGCAGTAGGGCGTCTCGTTGATCTGCGAGGTACGCACGATGATCAGCTCCTTCAGCGCCGTGGAGACTGTGCCGGTGTGCAGCACGGCAGAGAAGTGCGCCATCATGGTGCGGAAGATCTCCGGTCGATGTGCCATGGTCCGAAACATGTTGGGTACATTTCCGCGCTGGGCAAAAATCTCGTCATAGAGCGCCACCATCTCCGGGGATACCTCTTCCCGTTCCACACGACGAATCCTGGACATAGCCAACCCTCCCATTCCTGCCTCCTCATCATAGGTTTCGGCTTTGCATTGCGCAAACGCAACCATCAACTCCGCATCGTATACTCAGGACGATGACAACCCCATCGCAACCTGAACTGACCGCAGCGGATTCCAAGGATGTTGTCATTGTGGGTGCCGGAATTGCCGGTCTGGCCTGCGCGCGGCGTCTGGCTGCCTCCGGTCTGCAAGTGCAGTTGATTGAGGCCGAGTCTTCTGTTGGCGGTCGCGTCCGAACCGACGAGATGAACGGCTTCCGACTGGACCGGGGATTTCAGGTTCTGCTTACCGGATATCCGGAGGCGCAGGCGGTTCTGGATTATCAGGCACTGGATCTGTGCGCGTTTCGTCCGGGTGCCATGGTCTTTCATGGCGGGCGATTTCATCGCTTTGCCGATCCCTTTCGCGAACCGGCACGGGCGCTGCGCTTTGCCATTGATCCCATTCTTCCCCTGCAGGACAAGCTGCTGGTCGCGCGTCTGCGCCGGGATGTGATGCGCTTTGATCCGTTCACGGACAACGCAGAATTCGATGAGTCGGCACGGGACTTTCTGCGCAACCGCGGGTTTTCTTCTGCGATTCTGGATCGTTTCTTTTCCCCATTTTTCGGCGGGGTATTTCTGGAAAGAAACCTTAGCACTTCGTCGCGGTGGTTTCGCTGGCTTTTTCGGCTCTTTGCCACGGGGAATGCAGTGGTGCCGCGGCTGGGCATGCAGGCTATCCCGCAGCAAATGGCCGATGCATTGCCTGCGGGAATGCTGCAGTGCGGCCAGCGTGTGGAGCGGCTGGAGCGCAAAGCGACTGCGGGGAAAGGGCCGGATGCGTGGATCGTCCATCTGGATTCGGGGCAGGCTATCGCGGCCCGGCGTCTGGTTCTGGCCACTCCGGAGCCCGTCAGCCGCAAGCTGCTGGCCACAGTCCGTCCGCCTGGAGTGGCTCCTGCGCGCATCTGGAACCGCACCACCACCTTCTATTACGCAGCCAGCCACTCTCCGCTGAATGAGCCGGTACTGGCGCTCAATGGGGAGGGTCCAACGGCAGGACCAGTGAACCATCTGGCGGTGATGTCGCAAGCCTCGGCAGCGTACGCTCCGGCAGGTGCTCATCTGATTTGCGCCAATATTGTGGGAGCTGCTCCGGAGACCGATGAATCCATGCACACGCTGGAGCAGGAGACGCGCAACCACCTGCGCCGATGGTTCGGCAATGCCGTGCATCAGTGGCAGGTTCTGGCAGGTTACCCCATTCAGTACGCGCTCCCCATGACCTCGGTGCTGCCTGTCGTTTCCGCAGCGCCTACGGACAGCGGCATTGTGCTCTGCGGCGACCACCTGACCAGTCCGTCGATCCAGGGGGCTCTGGTCAGCGGCAGATTGGCTGCGGAGCGGATTCTGGCCGTAGAGCGTAGCTGAATCGCAGCAGTGGTTTGGGAATCTCCTGCAGCCCTGTGCCATCCGACCCTCAATGAGGAACCATCCGGAGGGGCAATTTCTGCGTATTTCCAATGGCGGTGCTCATTCCTGCAGCGGGAAGTTCCTGCAGTTGGAGGCAGCCAACTTCGCCGCGTATCATGGAGTGGAAGATAACCAGAGTTTCGCCGCACGGAGCATCTGTCCCAGGCTTTCCCGAATGCTGATGTTACTGCCAACCGCCATTCCGTCTGCCGTTTCTGCGGCCAGCATCGGTATCCCCGACACGATGCTGCTCATGCTGCTTGCCCTCATGGTCTTTGGTCCTCGCCGCCTGCCGGAGATTGGCCGACAGATCGGCAAGCTCATGTATGAGTTTCGCAAGATCTCCAACGACTTCAAGTTCCAGATGGAAGAGGAGCTACGGCTGAGCGAGGAGGCCGAGCGCCAGCGCAAACTCTCTGCCGCCACTGCAGAAGCGACCCACACGCCGCCGCCAGCACCTGACTTTGCACAAGGGATCCAGCCGGCAGTTTCCACGGAGGCAGGCGCATCCCATGCTGGTGCGCTGCCGCCCGCCGAGGCAGATGCGGGACTGGTGGCAGAGCCTGAGCCAGTGGCTTCCACCTTTCCCAGCATCCAGCCGCCTGCCCAGGGCAGTGTCGTGCCCCGCGCTTTCCGTGGACTGGTGCCACCTTCGGTAGTCGAGGAAACACCTGTGGCCAGCACGAACTCCTCGATGGAGCCGATCGTCGCCACTGCGGATTTCACGACACCGCTCAGCCCCGAACCGCTGGAAAATCATGAATAGCCCCACGCAAAATCCAGACATCATTGATCGCGCAAAGGCCGCCGTCAGCGAACGGGCCGAGTTGCCCGGGATGTCGCTCTTTGAGCATCTCGACGAGCTGCGCCGACGCCTGATTCACTCTGCAATTGCGCTTGTGCTGGGCTACCTGGTAGCTGTAATCTTTGCGCCGCAGCTCTATAGCCTGATGCAGGCTCCACTCACGCGGATCGGCATTCAGCTGAACTTTACCCATCCGGCTGATCTCGTCAACCTGCGCTATATCCAGATTCCGCTGGTTGGCGCTGCCATTCTGGCCTCGCCCTATATTCTTTTTCAGGTCTGGCTGTTTATTGCGCCTGGACTGTATCAGCGCGAAAAGCGATTCGTGATCCCATTCATGGGCTCAGCGGTCGGACTGTTTCTTACCGGTGCTGGCTTGGGCTACTTCTTCGTGTTTCCGGGAATGCTCAAGTTCCTGATCATCGATCTCAGCCACAATCTGGGGGTTCATCCCATCATCAGTGTGGAGGAGTACACCAGCTTTTTCTTCTCGCTGATTCTCGGCATGGGAGCCACGTTTGAGCTGCCCGTCGTCATCTTCTTTCTGGCGCTCTTCGGCATCGTAAGTCCCAGATTCCTCTGGAAGAACATCCGCTACGCGATTCTCATCATCTTTATCATTGTGGAGATCATCACCCCGTCGCCGGATATTCCCACCCAGTTTGCCTTTGCCATTCCGATGCTGCTGCTCTATCTCATCAGTATTGCTGTGGCGTGGTGGGTGCATCCATCGCGACGTAATGCAAAGGAGAAGTCTGCATGAAGCAACTGATGTCCATCCTTCTGCTGCTCTCCCTTCTTCCATCGCTTGCCGCAGCGCAGGAGCATTTTTCCGGGGATCGCGCCTATGACTATGCGCGGGATTTTGTCGCCATTGGCCCGCGATGGTGTCTTGGTCCCGGGCATGCGAAGGCAGAAGCGTACCTGCGTGCACAGCTTCGCCACGACAATCTGGAAGAGGATGCCTTCACGGCCAATACCGTGATCGGTCCGGTTCCGATGCGTAACTTTATTGCCCGCTTCCCTGGACGCAAAAACGGCATTATCGTCCTGGCCACGCATTACGAGACGAATTATCCGTTGCGCAATATCGGCTTCGTAGGAGCCAATGATGGCGGCTCTACCACAGGCCTGCTGCTTGAGATGGCCAATGAGTTGCGGACACATATGGTTGGCGGCAAACTCGACGGCTACAGTGTCTGGCTGGTCTTCCTCGATGGGGAAGAGGCATTCCAAAGCTGGCAGGGCGAAGATCATACCTATGGCAGCCGTCATCTGGCTGCAAAGTGGGCGCAGGACGGGACGCTCTCGCGGATCAAGGCCTTTCTGCTGACCGACATGCTGGGCGACAAGGATCTCGATATCATGCGCGATACCACATCCACGCTCTGGCTTTCTGATCTGGTCGGTCAGGCAGCGCGCATTACAGGCCACGCACGCTATTTTTACAAGCAGCAGGGCGCAGAAGGGGACGACCATGATCCCTTCCTGCAGCGCGGAGTGCCGGCCGTGGACATCATCGACAGCGACTACGGACCGCACACGATGGCCATGCCGGATGGCTGGCATCACACCGCCGAGGACACGATGGACAAGATCAGCGCACACAGCCTGACCATTGTGGGAGATGTGCTGCTGGAGTCGATCCATCTGCTGAACCAGCGCCCATAGGCTGGCTGCAGCATCTGCGATACCATCGATCCCATGCTTTCCCACTCCATTGCCGGTGCGCCATTGTCCTGGTGGATTGGTTTTCATGCAGTGGTTCTGTTGCTGCTCCTGCTGGATGC
>JAKBAG010000226.1 GCA_021809235.1 Acidobacteriota bacterium | reverse complement strand
GCTGGCAGCAGCTCTGCCAGCGCGACTCCAGCGCCAACTTCTGCTACGCCGTCCTCACCACCGGCATCTACTGCCGGCCCGGCTGCGCCAGCCGCCTGCCCCTGCGGCGCAACGTTCGCTTCTTCGCCTCGGCTGCCGCAGCGCATGCCGCAGGATTTCGCGCCTGCCAGCGCTGCCATCCCGATGCCGCCCCGTCCGCGCCCTTGGCTGCGCAGGTGCGCACGCTGCTCGACGAACATCTGGACAGCGGCGCCAGCGGCCAGCTCCCGCTTGCCCGCCTGGCGCGCCGCGCCGGATCGAGCTCCTACGCTGTCCAGCGGGCCTTTCGCGCAGCCTTCGGACTGTCCCCATCGCAGTATCTGGCCGCCCAGCGTGCCCGGCGCTTTGCCCAGGCCCTGGCCCAGCCGGACCAGTCCATCACTGCAGCCCTGCACGCCGCCGGCTACAGCTCCTCCAGCCGCGCCTACACCGGCTCACCGCTGGGACTCACGCCCGGCTCGCTGCGCCGAGGAGCCGCTGCGGAAGCCATCGCCTACGCCATCCGGCCCTGCACCCTCGGCGGTTGCCAGGCCAGCGCGTCCCAAAATCAATCCCCAGCCCAATCGCCAGCCCCATCCCCAAACCCGGCTCCAGACGCGGCTCAAGACCCGTCCCCCAGCCAGCCCCACGCAACCTCCGGCATTCCCGGCTACGCTCTGGCCGCCAGCAGCAGCCGCGGCCTCTGCTGGCTGGCCTTCGGAGACGCACCCGACCCTCTGCTGGCCGATCTTCGCCGCTGCTTCCACGCCGCCACGCTCAGCCCGTCCGCGGAGCTGGGCCGCAGCCTGCGCACCATCCTCGCCTGCGCCGGCACCGGCAGCGCACAGCCGCCTCTGCCGCTTGACCTGCGCGGCACCGCCTTCCAGTTGCGCGTCTGGGCAGCCCTGCAGCAGATTCCGCCCGGCCAGACGCGCAGCTACAGCCAGCTGGCAGGCGACCTGGGCCAGCCCACCGCCACCCGCGCCGTGGCCCGCGCCTGCGCCACCAACCGCGTCGCCCTGCTGGTGCCCTGCCATCGCGTCGTCGCCGCCAACGGCGCGCTCAGCGGCTACCGCTGGGGCACCGCACGCAAGCAGGCCCTGCTCGAAACCGAGCGCAACCCCTCAAAGCAGGAAACAGACTAGCCCCGTCCGAAGTTTAGTAACGCATCCAGTCCCCGCCCAGCATAGTAGTGGATATTGGCGTTCTCAATGGTGCCCTGTTTCTTCCATCGGCACGAAAAAACGGGCACGCAAATGTCCATCTAATCGCGTTGAAAAATACGGATTCCAGCAGCACTTTCGAATTCCTTGCAGATTAGCTTCAATCGTTCTGCTAGGAATTGTTTGTACGCAGATTTGACTCCGGTTTGCCAGACACCGCTACCAACGGATACCGGAATCAAATGCCGTTTCATCGCTGGACCAAAGTGCGTTCGTGCTGTTGATTTGAAGTCGGCAAGATAGTTTCTAGGCAATCGACTTCCGATGCTCTGGTTGTCTTCAGCCACCAAAAAACAAAGATTGCAGAGGCTATTGTAGGCACTTGGAGAAAAGCCATACTGACGAAGTTGTGCGCGTGGAAATATGTGGTGACGATGCGTTTTGCTCCCCGGAGAAAGTGCCGCTGTTCCTATCGGAATTTCATTGCCGTTGTCGAGGTATTTTGGCTTCTTAGACGCGAGAAGGCAGAAGAAAGCCCTCGTGCGAGCGGATTGTGCGTTGTACTGCTCTGCCCGAACCGTTAGAACAGGATCAAGGAGCTCCCTGAACGTGAAGACACGGCTCTTTCCAAAAGCGAGGTCTTGAAACAGTTTTGCATCGGAGACGAGATTGCGGTGGTAGCCTGCACCCGAGTAGCGTTTTGCCACCCCAGTGACCCAAAACCACTTTCGGATTTCCGTTGCTTGGCGACTGTCGGGAGGTGACCGGTGATGAAAGAAGAAGACCGCCAATGTCGACAACATATTGACTGATGGGAGGAAGCTTTCATCATGGACGGGGAATCGTAGACGGAGGTATTCGACCGTTCGCAGAACAGCATCTTGATACTGATGCCAGGTCTTCTCAAATTCCTTTTTGCTTGAGTCGTCTTGTTCGATTTTCTGTGACCAGCGTTTTGCCATCCTTTCAAGTTTCGGAGGATCCCCCTCAGGGTGAAGTTCCTCCGTAACTAGGTTAAAGCCCATAAGGAGTGGGTCAACACTTCCAACATCGAAATTAGCATCACGCAATTTGTTTCGAAGTTCATCCGCAATTTCATGCACATCGAGCTTGCCCATCAAGGCAATTGCACGGTCGGCAGACGTTACCTTCATCCCAAGTGAGTTAACACGTGTAAAGACTTCTCCAATTTCTTCGAGCGTTGCGGACTCGACTTTCACAATGGGGATCTTGAAGCGAAGAAGACGTTGCCGACAATCCTGAATCTTCTTCATCACCCCAATTGGAAGCTTGCCAACCTCCTTTTTCCAGTTGGGGGCGAGAATCTCGCAAACAGAAACGAATTCGCCGGGGATGGGCTTACGGTAAACAATTCGTTTTGCTAAGGCGTTGTCCTTGTCAGGATTCACAACGAAGCAAAGCCTACGGAAATCAATTGTTCGCCCGGCATCATTTTTTTTATCTTTGTCGCCTTTTAGCGATTGGTATAGGACAGAGAGCCTCTGTTGGCCATCAATCACGAACCAAATCATTTTGTGGTCCCTGGCAAACGGCGGTAACACAGCAGCAGATTGTCGAATGAGATGAGCTGACTTCTGCGGCATCTCCCACAGAAATATCGACCCAACCGGCATGGCTTGATAAATGCTATCGAGAAGGCTTGCTGCTCGATTCCCGTCCCACACAAAATTGCGCTGGAGTTTGGGAATTGCAAACCGCTTGTCGCGCAAATGCGAGTGCAGCGTTTGGACTGACCACGACATCAACTTGGCTGGTTTCATGAAAGAGACTTCCTCGGGTGCTTGCTATTCGGAGGATAATACGGCATTTTCCAGATCGCTTGTTATGAGGTTTTCAAGAACGCTACATCCTCATGCTCGGACGAATCCAGTTTTAGGGCATTCCAAACGTCTGGACACAATGGCAGCATAGCCGCTCCGATTGCAATGTAAAAAGACTCGCAAGCGCAAAAAATGCATTGAAGTCCCCGCGATTTTCCCCGAGATGCGGATCTATTTGATTCGAGGGATTCTGAATTAGGGTGAATCCATAGCTAGCACGGGCAGATTTGAACTGCCGATCGGGGAAGCTGCGCTTCCCACCCCTCGCAGGCCGGACGCGTGTCTCCTTCGCTGGCGCTGCGGAGACAGGTTGGGGTGCTCGCGGTCGGCAGTCGCCGACGCTTGCACCCATCCAGGCATCTGTTCTGTAAGAAAAATCAATGGTCGGGACGGGCAGATTTGAACTGCCGATCAGGGAAGTTGCGCTTCCCACCCCTCGCAGGCCGGACTCGTGTCTCCTTCGCTGGCGCTGCGGAGACAGGTTGGGGTGCTCGCGGTCGGCAGTCGCCAACGCTTGCACCCATCCAGGCATCTGTTCTGTAAGAGAAATCAATGGTCGGGACGGGCAGATTTGAACTGCCGACCCCTCGCACCCCAAGCGAGTGCTCTACCAGGCTGAGCCACGTCCCGACACCGTTTGCGCTGGCCGAGCGGCCGCGCGGGGGTTCCTCAATGAGTGTACACGAATCGCCTGCCCGCTCAGTGGGACGGCGGCACGTACTCGGCCGGCAGTGCTCCGCCATCGCCGAAGAAAAACTCCTGCATCTGTTCCACCAGGAAGCTCTGCGCCTGCGGTGTCCAAGGCTGCAGCCGATACTCGTTCAGCAGCATCTTCTGCCGCTCCACCCACTCGGCCCAGGCCTGCCGGGATACGCTCTTGTAGATCTGTTGTCCGAAGTCCGAATCAAACGGCGGCTCTTCGAGTCCTTCCATTTCCTTCTTGTATCGTGCGCAGAAAACCATGTGTGCCATCGTGCCAACCTCGCAGGTGCGGATGACCCGATTGTAAATCCAATGCCCATCCTCCTGCCGCCGCCCGTACTACACTGAGAACGCATGGCAGTCACCGCGCGATCCCACGCCAAAATCAACCTCGGCCTTGCCATCGGTCCGCCCCGCGCCGACGGCTTTCACTCCCTCGTGACCGTCTATCAGACGCTGGCCGCGCACGACCGCGTCACCGTCGCCGCACTTCCGGCTGCGCAAACCAGCATCCGACTCAGCTCCAACGATGCCCGCGTGCCCACCGACGAGCGCAACACTGCCTGGAAGATGGTGGCCCTCGCTCTGGACCATCTCGGCCTCGCTGCAGAGGTCTCCATCCACATTGACAAGCAGCTGCCCGTGCAGGGCGGTCTCGGCGCCGGCTCGGCCAACGCCGTGGCGGCGCTGCTTGCGCTGGAGGCGGAGCTGGGGATTGCTGCCGATCCGGCCCAGAGGCCGGCCTGGCAGGCCGAGCGCCTGCAACTGGCCGCCCGCGTCGGCTCGGATGTGCCGCTGTTTCTGGTCGGGGGCACCATCCTCGGACTGGACCGCGGCCAGTCGGTCTTTCCGCTGCCGGACCAGCCCTCCCTTTGCTGCCTGGTGGCCACGCCGGCCGTCGGTGTCTCCACACCGCAGGCCTTCCGCGACTGGGATGCCCTCTGCGTAACCGGACAGGAGTCAGCCGGGCAGGAGTCCGCCGGGCAGGAGTCGGCAGGGCAGGTGTCTTCAGCCCCGTCAGCCCGGTTGACCCCGCTGCCGGATGACGATAGACTGGATCAGTTGAGTCGAATCTATGCAGGGGCCTGTTCGCAGGCCGGCTTCCATCCGGAAGTTGCTG
>JAKBAG010000225.1 GCA_021809235.1 Acidobacteriota bacterium | reverse complement strand
CTGCCATCGGCGCCTGGGATTACACCATTCCGCTCGACGCCTCACCCCAGACCTGCGACTGGCCGCGCTTTCTCGGCAACGCGCCGCAGATTCCCTTCAGCGCCGAACAGTTCTTCCAGTGGCGCAAATGGTCGGCCTATGGCTCCGGCGTGGCCGGCGACCTCTTCGTCCATCTCTTCAGCGGCACACACTTCATTACCGGAGCCAAAGGCCCCACCCGCGCCATGGCCACCGGCGGACTGCGCTTCTGGAAGGATGGCCGTAACGTCCCCGACGTCATGCTCGCGCTCTTCGATTACCCGGAGGGCTTTAACCTCAGCCTGCGCGTCAACTTCGTCGATGGCGGCGAGGAAAACGAAAGCCTCATTTTCACCGGCTCGGAGGGGACCATTACCATCACCGGCAATGCCGTCATCGTCAGCCGCGTTCCACGGGAATCTGCACCCGGACTCACCGTAGGAACCTTCCCGGAGGCCATGCAGCAGCAGATGCGGCGCCAGTATGCGGCGCGCTACCCGGCCGTCCATCCTACCGGTCCTCCGCCTGCTGCGCTGGACCGCTTCGTCGCGCCGCCCGGCTACAACGATAGCTACGATCATTTCTCCCGCTTCTTCCATGCTGTGCGCTCCCGCCAACCGGTCGTGGAAGACGCCGTCTTTGGTTTCCGCGCAGCCGGTGCCGCACTCCTCAGCAACCTCAGTTATCAGCAGGACGCCATCGTACACTGGGACCCGGTCGCCATGAAGCTTGTGAATTCTGGTGCACATCCGGCGGCCTAGCGTCTACCATGATTGCGGGAAGCCTACCCGGTTATCGCCTGCCTGCTGCTGCAAGTCGGCATACTTCTCAGCACGCCGCAACTCTGGCCTGTAACGCCTTGTCTGTAACTTGGGTGCCTGTCACTCTGGAGCCGTCTCGATGGAATTCCACATTGCCCGTTCGCTGCGCAATCAGCTCCAGGTTGATGGCCTGCTTTTTCGCTATACCGGCAATGTCCTCTTTGCCGACGTCACCGCCAGTCGGCGACTCGCCACGCGCCTCACCCAGTTGCGCGGCGCTCAGCAGGATCCCGAGCGCATTGTTCATGCCGGCGCGCTCTTCGCCATGGGCATGATCGACGAACTGAACCACGCCCTGATTGCCCACTATCGGCAAACCCTCGATCCGGCGCTCCACAGTGAAGCTCTGGCCTGGTTTGCCAGGCAGATCGGCACGGAAAATCTGGATCGTCTGCTGCTTGCCTTTGTCGAGCATTTTCCCAACGTCGCCGTCTATCAGGGCATCGTCACGGCTGCCGAGTGGCTGGCTGGCTCCTCCGATGGACTGACCCATCGCGAAGCTGCACTGGAGGAGCTTACCCTGCTCTGGCTGGCCAATCGCAACCCGGCTTTTGCCCGCTTCCGTGAGCTCTTCGACGATACATCTCTGCGGCTGGAAACCGACTACGCCGCTGTCACCGCAGCCCTGCCCGAGTTCCTCGAATCCCGTCCCCATCTCGACTCCGGCTCCCTGATCCAGACGCTCGCAGCGCCGCTGCTTGCCGCGCCCGACTCACTCACCGAGCAGTTGGAGTTCATCCGCGAGCACTGGACGCCATTTCTTGGCGAAGACCTCCGCCGCGTACTGCTGGCCATCAGCACAGTGCGGGAGGAGGAGATTGCCATCTGGATGCAGTTCCATCCTGCCGGTCCGGACCAGCATCGCCACGGCGAACCTGGCCGCAGCGACCACGGCTTTCGCGGCGATGAGTATATCGGCTTCGACGAGGACTGGCAGCGTGAGTTCGTCCTGGGACCGGATGGCCAGCGCATCCGTCGCTATGCCGCCGACTACCAGGCTCCGCTCCATGAGTACGAGGCCTTCAGCGCGGACGTTGCCTGGATGCCCAACGTCGTCATGGTGGCCAAAAGCACCTACGTCTGGCTCGAACAACTCTCCCAGAAGCACCTGCGCCACATTCACCGCCTCGACCAGATCCCCGACGAGGAATTGGAACTGTTGGCCAGCCGCGGCATCAACGCACTCTGGCTCATTGGACTCTGGGAGCGGAGCGTCTCCTCGCGCACCATCAAGCGTCTGCGCGGACAGGCAGACGCCGTGGCCAGCGCCTACTCCCTGCGCGACTACTCCATTGCCGAGGATCTGGGCGGCGGCAGCGCCTATGCCAACCTCCGGGATCGCGCTGCCCGCTTCGGCATCCGACTCGCCAGCGACATGGTGCCAAACCACATGGGCATCGACTCTCCCTGGGTCATCGAGCACCCCGATTGGTTTCTCTCGCTGCCCTACAGTCCCTTTCCCGGCTACTCCTTCAACGGACCGGACATCTCACCCGACAGCCGCGTCGAAATCAAGATCGAGGATCACTACTACGACCAGTCGGATGCCGCTGTCGTCTTCCGGCTTCGCCACCTGCGAGAAAACGCCACGCGTTACGTCTTCCACGGCAACGACGGTACATCCTTTGCCTGGAATGACACCGCGCAGCTCGATTACTCCAGACACTGGGTCCGCGAGCACGTGATCCAGACCATCCTCCACGTCGCCCGCATGTTTCCCATCATCCGCTTCGATGCGGCCATGGTTCTGGCCAAGCGCCACGTGCAGCGGCTCTGGTTCCCGCTTCCCGGCACCACAGGCTCCATTCCCTCCCGCGCCGAACAAGCCATCTCCCAGGAGCAGTTTGACGCACTGATGCCTCACGAGTTCTGGCGCGAAGTCGTAGACCGCGTCGCCGCCGAGGTGCCCGGCACGCTCCTGCTGGCCGAGGCTTTCTGGCTGCTTGAGGGCTACTTTGTCCGCACCCTGGGCATGCATCGGGTCTACAACAGCGCCTTCATGCACATGCTCCGCGACGAGGAAAACGCCAAATATCGCTCCTATCTCAAAAAGACCATCGAGTTTGATCCCGACATCCTCAAGCGCTACGTCAACTTTATGAGCAATCCCGACGAGAAGACGGCTATCGACCAGTTCGGCGATGGCGACAAGTGCTTCGGTGTGGCCACCCTGCTGGCCACACTTCCCGGACTGCCCATGTTTGCCCACGGCCAGATCGAAGGCTATACCGAACGCTACGGCATGGAGTTCAAGCGCGCCCGCATGAACGAACAGCCGCGCCCGGAACTCATTGCCCGCCACCAGCGTGAAATTGCCCCACTGCTGCATCGCCGCTGGCTATTCAGTGAAAGCACGCACTTCGTCCTCTTCGACTTCATCACCGATCACGGGGCAGTCGATGAGCATGTCTACGCCTACTCCAACAGGTCCGGCGATCAGCGCGCGCTCGTGCTGTACAACAATCGCTACGGCACCACCCGCGGCCATCTGCTCATCTCGGCCGCATTCATGGATAAGGAATCCGGGCGCCTGCGCCAGACCGTGCTCGCCCAGGCTCTCGACCTGCCCGCCGAAGCCGACCTCATCGTCGCCTGGCGCGATCACGCCACCGGCCTGCATCATCTGCGCCGCGCCACCGACTTCCATACTTACGGCCTCGAATTGACCCTGCGCGGCTATCAGACCGCCGTACTGCTCGACTGGCGCATGTTGCGACCCTCTGCCGAAGAGCACTGGGACCAGCTTTGCGATGCCCTCAGCGGCCATGGCGTCCACAATCTGGATGAAGCCCTGGCCCGCATGCGTATGCGACCGCTGCATCAGGCTCTTGCTGAGATCCTCACCCCCCAGACCCTCAAGCTATTCCTCGATCTGATTGCGCACCCTATTGCCCTATCTGCGCAGTCTTCTTCAGCCAGCATTGAAGCCACTCTCCAGCCTCTGCTGCGCGCCACCGAACGATTCCAGGCGCGCTTGGCTCCCGAGCTTGCCCCGGGACGTGCCATCCCACTCGCGCCGGATGCGCCCCAGTCCACGCAGCCCCCCGAAGTCACCGCTGCCATGGATTCTCCACAACAGGATCTCCTGCGGCTGCTGACCGCAGCCTCCGCTCTGTCGCAACTGGCGCATCAGTTTGCCGATATCTGGCCATCGCTGGCATCCACGGTTCTGCCCATCGGTCAGGCAGAGCCTGCACAGTGGGCGCCACTGGTCGCCTGGCTGGTGCTGCGTGCTTCGCTGTCCATGCATCCACGCGCGTCCTGCGAAAAGGTAGCTGAAGATACCACGGAAGCAGCCCCCGAAGCGATCCCGGAAGCAGGCCCCGAAGCAATCTTCGACGCGCTGCATCTGCGTCCGGTCCTGGCCGAGCACCTCCGCTCCCTCGGCATCGAGCAGGAGGAAGGCTGGCGTGCCGCCGCGCGCATCCGCCTGCTACTCCGCTTTGCCGACTCTCTGTCCGTCGCGCCCACCCAGCTTCTTTCCCTGCTCACCCTGCCCGAAATCTGGCAGGACAGCGATATGCGCTGGCTCTCCGGTCTGCATGAGCACGAGGGAACGGAATACTTCCGCAAGGAAGGCTTTGAAACGATCCTCTGCTGGCTGGCCCTGCCCGCACTGCTTACCATCGCTGCGCCCGCCGAGCTTTCGCCGGATACCCGGGAAAATCCGGTCCTCGCAGCGCTCCGTCAGCTCGAGGACAGCATCGTAGCCGCTCGCAACGCGGCCTCTCTTGCCGGCTATCGTCTTCAGGCACTGCTTACCAGCCGGGTCGGTCCCGTCCCCGAGAACGCTCCAACGCGCGTTGCGCTCAATGCCGTAGTGGAAAACTCCGAAGAAGCTGCCGGATCATGTCCCGCAGACGACAAAGTTCCTCTCCCCAGCCCACTCGAAGCACACCCAAAGCTGGAAGACTCTCCGGAAGTCGACTCCTGACATCCGTAACCAACCCAGCCCGCGGTATGGGATGAGACTCTACGCGACTCGCAAAAGCAGAAGCCCGGCAGGATTGCCGGGCTTCTGCTTTTGTTCCGTTGGGATGCGACTTAC
>JAKBAG010000224.1 GCA_021809235.1 Acidobacteriota bacterium | reverse complement strand
GACGGTTCCGGGAACGTAGGCAATCTGGCTGAGCAGCTTGTCAGCAAAGGCGCGATTGGCTTCGAGATTGTGGCCGATGATCTGCACGTCAATGGGAGCGCCGAGACCGAAGTTAAGGATCTGGGTGACGATGTCGGTCGGCAGGGCGTAAAACATGACGCCGGGGAACTCGGTATGGAGCTTTTCGCGCAGCAGATCGGTGTAGTGGCGGGAGGAATGGTGACGTGGCTTGAGCTGGACGTAGATGTCGGCATCCGCAGTGCCCACCGGCTCCGAGGTAGTGTAGGTGAGCGCGTAGCTGGAGTAGGGCAGGCCGATGTTGTCAATGATGGTGCTGACCTCGTCGGCGGGAATGACGCGGCGAATGGCCTGGTCGATCTGATCGCAGAGTGCGGCGGTTTCCTCGATGCGGAGGCTGGTGTGGGCACGGACGTGGATCTTGATGGCGCCGGCATCGCTGTCGGGGAAGAAGTCCTGACCGAGCCAGGGGATGAGCGCGAGCGAGGCCAGGCAAAGAAGCAGGAAACAGGCGAGGAATGCACGCGCGTGATCGACGCAGTAGGTGAGCAGGCTGAGATAGCCGAGACGAAGTCGCTCGAAGAGAGACTCAAAGAGGCGCTGAAAGATGAGAAAGGGGTTGCGACTGGTCTGGCGGCGGGCAACGGCAGCGTCATCGTGCTCGCGCAGCAGGTACTTGGCCATGGTGGGCACGATGGTACGCGAGAGCAGATAGCTGGCCAGCATGGCGAAGACGACAGATTCGGCCAGCGGGACGAACAGGTAGCGGGAGACGCCGGAGAGGAAGAACATCGGCACGAAGACGATGCAGATGGAGAGCGTGGAGACGAAGGCGGGGACGGCAATCTGCGCGGCGCCGTCCAGGATGGCCTGCTCGATCTCCTTACCCTCCTCGAGATTGCGGTTGATGTTTTCAATCTCGACGGTGGCGTCATCGACAAGGATGCCGACGGCCAGAGCCAGTCCGCCAAGGGTCATGATGTTGATGGTCTCGCCCAGGGCCGAGAGGACGATGAGCGAGGTGAGGATGGACAGCGGAATGGAAACGGCGATGATGAGCGTGGAGCGCCAGCTGCCGAGAAAGACGAGGATCATGATGGCCGTGAGGCAGGCGGCGATGATGGCCTCGCGGACGACCCCGCTGATGGCGGAACGGACGAAGATGGACTGGTCAGAGAGCGGAGTGATGCGGAGCTGTCGGGGTAGCTCGGAATGGATAAGCGGCAGCTTGTCCATGACGCTCTGAATGATCTTGAGCGTGGACGAGGAGCCGGTCTTCATGATGAGCATCAGCGAGGCGCGCTGGCCATCGACGCGGACGATGTTGGTCTGGGGCGGGAAGCCGTCGCGGACGTGGGCCACGTCATGCATGTAGACGACGGTGCCGTTGATGGACTTGATGGGAAGGTCGTTGAGCTCCTGGATGGTGAGCGGAGCGGCGTTGGATTCGACGGCGTATTCGAGCTTGTGAATCTTGATGGTGCCGGCCGGGGCGATGATGTTCTGGGCGCTGACGGCGTTGACGACATCGGCCGGGGAGATGCCGCGGGCCTGCATGGCGTGGGTGTCGAGATCAACCTGAATCTGGCGCTGCTTGCCGCCGTAGGGATAAGGGATGGACGCGCCTTCGACGGTGGCCAGCTGGGTGCGGATGAAGTTGGTGCCGAGATCGAAGAGCTGCTGCTCGGTGAGCCCCTGGCCGCTGAGTCCAAGCTGAAGCACGGGCACGGTGGAGGCGTTGTACTGAATGATGAAAGGCGGGACGGTGCCGGGCGGAAGCGATCGGAGTTGCGTCTCGCAGATGGCAGTGACCTCGGCAACGGCGGCGCCGATGTTGACGTGGGGATGGAAGAATATCTTGATGACGGCGATGCCGTTGAGCGACTGCGACTCAATGTGGTCGATGTCGTTGACGGTGGTGGTGATGCCGCGCTCGTTGTTGTAAACAATGCGGGTGGCCATCTGCTCGGCGGACAGGCCGGTGAACTGCCAGACGACGCTGACGACAGGAACGTTGATTTCAGGGAAGATGTCCGTGGGCATCGTCAGGATGCTGACGATGCCGAGGATGAGAAGCATCAGCGAAAAGACGACAAACGTATACGGTCGCCGTAATGCAAGCCGGACAATCCACATGTTTCAGGGCGCTCCCGAATGAGTGCGTACGACGGAGGTCTGCGGTGCTTTTATCTTACAGGTTGCTGCATGTCTGCTTTGCTGGGCGGTCATGAATGCGCTGCCGGGCTGGAGGCCCTGGCTGCTTTGCCTGCTGGCGAATATGCCTGCTCTGGTGGGGATTGCGGACCTTCTGGAGGGTCGGCTGAGCCCGATGCAGCGCATGCAGAGATACGCACGCAGGTCTGTCTATATTAGAGTCGCAGATCGGGGCGGACGATGCAGAAAATTGCACAGCGTAGGAACGTTCGCGATGGGGCAGATGTCACGGAAGGCGCGGAGCGGGTGCATCCGTAGCGATGGCAGCGGCCGTTATGGGAGCGGACGGGGCAGCGGAAACTGGCGATCAAGATCGAGATTGAGGGCCAGAACGTGGACGCGAGGCTCGCCGAGCAGGCCGAACTGGCGCTGTTCGGTGTTCTGGGCTATGAGTTGCTGCACCTGGGCCAGGGTGGCGTGGCGTGCGCGAGCCACGCGGGCTGCCTGGTAGTCGGCTGCTGCGGGGGTGATGTCCGGATCGAGACCGGAGGCCGATGCGGTGACCAGATCGACGGGCACGGGAGCGGTGGAGGTTCCCGCCTGTTCGGCGGCGACGGCTGCCTGCACGCGATCGGCAAGCCGGGCACTGGATGGCGACCAGTTGGAGCCGCCGGAGGAGGTAGCATCATAGCCGCTGCCAGCGGCCGAGGGGCGGCTGTGGAAGTAGGCTGCGCCGTGAAAGGGTTGACCGATCCAGCGGGAGCCGAGGATGGTTCCGTTGTGCACGAGGAGCTCCCCGTTGGCCTGCTGCTTCCAGAAGGTCTGGGCCAGAAGGGTGACCAGCAGCGGATAGCCGATGCCGAGCAACAGAGTGGTGAGGAGGGTGAAGCGGAGTGCGATCGCGAATTG
Source organism: Acidobacteriota bacterium (assembly GCA_021809235.1). GTDB lineage: Bacteria > Acidobacteriota > Terriglobia > Terriglobales > Acidobacteriaceae > Acidicapsa. The sequence goes on along the minus strand of JAKBAG010000224.1, from coordinate 1,812 downwards.
TTTTCCCATGATGGATGTCTCCGATGTGGGCTGCTGCGCTGTGTTGCCGGTTCCGATGCTCTGGCCGAGTCCGGGGTTAAGCCAGATGCAGCGCTGTAATCAGCAGGTCAATGATCTTGATGCCGACGAAGGGTGCGATGAGTCCGCCGACGCCGTAGAGGAGCAGGTTACGCCGCAGCAGAGCCTCGGCGCTCATGGCACGATAGCGGACGCCCTTGAGCGCCAGCGGAATGAGGAAGACGATGATGAGCGCGTTGAAGATGACGGCAGAGAGGATGGCCGACTGCGGCGAGTGCAGGCGCATGATGTTGAGGGCGTTCATGACCGGAAAGGCGACGGCGAACATGGCAGGGAGAATGGCGAAGTATTTGGCAACATCATTGGCGATGGAAAAGGTAGTGAGCGCACCGCGGGTCATGAGCAGCTGCTTGCCGATTTCGACGATTTCGATGAGCTTGGTGGGGTTGGAGTCGAGATCGACCATGTTGCCGGCTTCCTTGGCTGCCTGGGTTCCGGTGTTCATGGCGACGCCGACGTCGGCCTGAGCCAGAGCGGGAGCGTCGTTGGTGCCATCGCCGGTCATGGCGACGAGTTTGCCGCCCTGCTGCTCGCGGCGGATGAGGTCCATTTTGTCCTTGGGCTTGGCTTCGGCGAGAAAGTCGTCAACGCCTGCCTCGCGGGCGATGGCTGCGGCAGTGAGGGGGTTGTCGCCGGTGATCATGACGGTGCGGATGCCCATGCTGCGCAACTGGGCGAAGCGTTCCTTCATGCCCCTCTTGACGATGTCCTTGAGGTGAATGACGCCGAGTGCGGTGGCGTTTTCCGCAACGACGAGCGGGGTTCCACCGGAGCGTGCGATAGTTTCGACGATCTGACGGACGCCTTCGGGAAGCTCGCCGCCGGCCTCGGCGAGGTGACGAGCAATGGCGTCTGCGGAGCCTTTGCGGATGACGCGGTTGCCGAGGTTGACGCCGGACATGCGGGTGAGAGCGCTGAAGGGAATGAACTGGGCGTGGGAGGGTGCCATCTCGCGGCCACGCAGGCCGTGGCGTTCCTTGGCCAGGACAACGATGGAGCGGCCTTCTGGGGTTTCATCGGCAAGCGAGGATAACTGCGCAGCGTCGGCGAGCTGGTCGGGGGCGATGCCGGGAGCAGGCAGGAATTCAGCGGCTTCGCGGTTGCCCAGGGTGATGGTTCCGGTCTTGTCGAGCAGCAGGGTGTTGACGTCTCCGGCGGCCTCGACGGCGCGGCCGGACATGGCCAGGACATTGTGCTGTACGAGCCGGTCCATGCCGGCGATGCCGATAGCCGAAAGCAGGCCGCCAATGGTGGTTGGGATGAGGCAGACCAGCAGGGAGACGAGCACAAAGACGCTTTGCGGCGCTCCGGAGTAGATGGCGAAGGGCTGGAGGGTGACGACGGCGAGCAGAAAGATGAGCGTGAGGCCGGCGAGCAGGATATTGAGGGCGATTTCGTTGGGAGTCTTCTGGCGCTCGGCACCTTCGACAAGGGCGATCATGCGGTCGAGGAAGGTTTCGCCGGGGTTGGATGTGATGCGGATGCGGAGCTGGTCGGAGAGCACTCGCGTGCCGCCGGTGACGGCCGAACGGTCGCCCCCCGCCTCGCGGATGACGGGAGCCGATTCGCCGGTGATGGCGGACTCATCGACGGAGGCAATCCCCTCAATGACTTCGCCGTCGCCGGGGATGAGCTGGCCGGCGACGACGAGCACCAGATCGTCCATGCGCAGCTTTGTGCTGGGAACCTCTTCGAGCTCGCCGTTGGCTGCGAAGCGATGGGCGATGGTTTCGG
>JAKBAG010000223.1 GCA_021809235.1 Acidobacteriota bacterium | reverse complement strand
TGGAGGAGGTTCGCAAGGATCCCCAGGTTGCGGCCGTCTATCTGGGCAGAATCAAGGAGGTGACGGATGCTTGCGCTTGAGGGTGTGTGTGCCGGGTACGGCCAGAGCCGCGTGCTGGAAGCGGTGGGAGTAACCGTGGGAGAGGGCGAGGCGGTGACATTGCTGGGACGCAATGGCGTGGGCAAGACCACGCTGCTGCGGACTCTGGTGGGGCTGCATCCTGCCGAGCAGGGGATCATCACGTTTTGCGGGGAAGACATCACCGATCTTCCCGCCTACAAGCGTGCGCGGAAGGGAATTGGTTATGTTCCGCAGGGACGCGGCATTTTTCCTCATCTGACGGTGGAAGAGAATTTACGCACCGGCTTCGCCAGTCTGATTGGCAGGGGCAAAGCGCAGCAGGAAGAGATTCCAGGCTATATTTACGAGCTTTTTCCGCTGCTGACCCGCGTGGCTGCGCGCAAGGGTGGAGTGTTAAGCGGAGGAGAGCAGCAGCAACTGGCACTGGCCCGGGCCCTGGTGGCGCAGCCTAAACTTCTAATTCTGGATGAACCGACCGAGGGCATTCAGCCCTCAATTGTGCAACAGATCGAAGAGGCACTGCGCGAGATTCGCACACGGTTGAAAATTGCTATTCTTCTGGTGGAGCAATATCTCGACTTCGCATGGTCCATCGCTGACCGGTTTTATGTGATGCGCGGTGGAAGGATGATTGACGAAGGCAACCCCCGTGAACGAGACCAGGGCAGCGTTATACACTGGCTCAACGTTTAAGTAGGATCCATGCACCTGACTCCACGAGAATCCGAGAAGCTACTGATTGCCATGGCTGCAGAGCTGGCGCGCAGACGGCGCGCACGCGGGCTGAAGCTGAACTATCCGGAAGCGGTGGCACTGATCAGTGCCGAGATTCTGGAACAGATACGCGACGGGCGCACCGTTTCCGAGCTGATGGACTTTGGAGCCACCGTGCTGACGCGTGAAGATGTGATGGAAGGCGTGCCGGAGATGGTGAAGGAAGTGCAGATCGAGGGCACGTTTCCTGACGGTACCAAGCTGGTGACAGTTCACAATCCCATTCGATGAAGAATTGCGAAGCGAGGTGAAGCGTGATTCCCGGAGAATATCTGCTTTCGGAAACTCCGATTCAAGCCAATACTGGTCGGCTGACCCGCGAGCTGGAAGTAGCCAATACTGCCGATCGACCGATCCAGGTAGGATCGCATTTTCATTTCTTCGAGGCCAACAAGGAACTTCGCTTCAACCGCTCCCTCGCCTTTGGCATGCGGCTGAATGTGCCTGCCGGTACTGCTGTACGTTTTGAACCGGGAGACAGCAAAATCGTTTCGCTGGTGGCCATCGGTGGGCAAGCGGCAGTGTTTGGTTGCAATGCGCTGACCAACGGGCCTGCTGGTGCCGAGCAACTGGAGGGTGCGCTGGAGTTGGCACGAAGCCAGGGATATTCCGGAGCAGACAGATGAGCCTGTCCATTTCGCGACGCCAGTACGCAGACCTCTACGGTCCCACGGTCGGGGATCGTGTCCGGCTTGCCGACACGGATCTGTTCCTCGAGATTGAACGCGACCTGACCACGCCGGGCGATGAAGCCAAGTTCGGTGGCGGCAAGGTGCTGCGCGATGGAATGGGGCAGTCGGCACGGGCAACTTCCAGTGAGGGAGCGCTGGATGTGGTCATCACGAATGCGATGATTGTGGACCATTGGGGCATCGTGAAGGCGGACATCGGGATTCGCGGTGGACGCATTGTGGCTGTAGGCAAGGCCGGAAATCCGGACATCATGGATGGCGTAACGCCAGGTATGGTGGTGGGCGCTGGAACGGAAGTAATTGCCGGAGAAGGCAAGATTGTTACGGCCGGCGGCATTGACTCCCATGTTCATTTCATCTGTCCACAACTGGTGTGGGCGGCCTTGTCCGGGGGGCTGACCACGCTGCTGGGTGGGGGCACGGGCCCGGCGGCTGGATCGAATGCCACCACGTGCACGCCCGGCCCATGGAATATGGATCGGATGCTGCAGGCAGCCGATGCTTTCCCGGTGAATCTGGGCTTTCTGGGCAAGGGCAATGCCTCATTCCCCGAGCCGCTTCGAGAGCAGATTGAGCGTGGGGCGATTGGGCTGAAGCTGCACGAGGATTGGGGGAGCACTCCGGCTGCCATCGACTGCGCACTTGCAGTTGCGGAGGAGTACGACGTTCAGATTGCCATCCATACCGATACCTTGAATGAAGCAGGGTTTGTGCAGGATTCGATTCGAGCATTCAAGGGGCGAACGATTCACACGTATCACACGGAGGGTGCCGGCGGCGGACACGCGCCCGATATCATTCGCGTGTGTGGCGAGCCGAACTGCCTGCCCTCCTCCACGAACCCCACGATGCCGTTCACGATCAACACGCTGGATGAGCATCTGGACATGCTGATGGTTTGCCATCACCTGAACCCATCCATTCCGGAGGATCTGGCCTTTGCCGAGTCGCGGATTCGAGCGGAAACCATTGCCGCCGAGGATGTGCTGCATGATCTGGGAGCCATCAGCATGATGTCATCCGACGCGCAGGCGATGGGCCGCATCGGCGAGGTGGTGCTGCGTACATGGCAAACGGCTGACAAGATGAAACGGCAGCGAGGACCGCTACCAGGAGAAAAATCCGGTAGCGACAATCTGCGCATCCGCCGCTATGTCGCCAAGTACACCATCAACCCGGCGATTGCGCACGGCATTTCGCATGAGGTGGGTTCCATTGAGCCAGGCAAGCTGGCGGATCTGGTGGTTTGGTCGCCGGCTTTTTTTGGTGTCAAGCCGGAGATGGTGGTCAAGGGCGGCATGATTGCATGGTCCGTGATGGGCGACGCGAACGCGTCGATTCCCACGCCGCAACCGGTGATCTATCGACCGATGTTTGGTGCCTACGCTGGCGCCATGCACGCAACCAGCCTTACGTTTGTCTCTCAGGCAGCGATGACCGCAGGCATTCCCGCGCTGCTGGGGCTGAAGAAACAGACATCCGCAGTGCGCCACTGCCGCAATCTGAGCAAGCGCGACATGATCCTCAACGATGCTTTGCCACGCATGGACATTGATCCGGAAACCTATGAGGTGCGCGCCGATGGCGAGCTGCTTCGCTGTGATCCGGTATCCGTTCTGCCGATGGCGCAGCGCTACTTTTTATTCTGAATACGATCCGGACCCACACGATGCAAACGATTCCCATCCAATCCCTGATTGCACACACGCATGCTGCCGATCTGCAGGGCCGCGAGTGCGACGTATTGACCCTGACCTCCGAGCAGCGCCGCTGGGTGCGCGGACTGTTTGTGACAGCCAACGGCCGTGAAGTGGCTCTGTCGCTTCCCACGGGAACGGTATTACAGCCGGAGCAGATTCTATGGGTGGAGGACGGCTGGTACCTGCAGGTGAAAGCTGCTCCCGAGCCGGTGCTGCGCATTGCGCCATCCGACGGCAAGCATGCCGTGCGCATTGCGTTTGAAGTGGGCAACCGGCACTTTCCACTCGCCATCGACGGCGATACTTTGCTCGTTCCGGATGATCCTGCGATGGTCCAGTTGTTCGATCGCCTTGGGGTGGTTTGGGAGCGGACAAGCGCTGTGTTTCAGCCTGTAGGGCAGGCGCATCGTCATGCCCACTAAACCATGGACTTCGCTGCTGCAATTCAGCGATGGGCTGTTTCCCGCCGGCGCGTATGCGCATTCCTTTGGGTTGGAGTGGTACGTGCAGGCAGGTATTGTGAGCGATGCAGCAAGCCTGGAGGCGCTGCTGCGGAGCTATCTGGAGGCCAGCGTTGCGCCCACCGATGCCAGGACACTGCTGCGTGTCTGGACGGCGGCAACGGAGGAAGACATGGACCGCTGCCTGCGCCTGGATGCAATGGTGGATGCGCTGAAGCCAGCCGAAGAGTTACGGAATGCCAGCCGACAGATGGGGCGACAAACCCTGCGGACTGCCAACACGATTCTCGACCATCCACTGGTCCGCAACTTCTATGGCAAGGTGGAAGAATGCCAGACTCCGGGCCACCATCCGGTGGCGATGGGTCTGGTTGGCGCTGCGCTTGCCTGGGAGACGAAGGAGATGATCTCTGCCTATCTGTATAGCTCCAGCGCGGCGCTGGTGAATGCAGCCTTGCGGCTGTTCCCATTGGGGCAGCTTGCCGGGCAGCGGATTCTATGGAATCTGCAGCCACTCTTTGAGCATCTCTCTGCGGATCTAATGGAAAACTGCGAGGAAGAACTCTGGAGCTTTACTCCGGCCCTGGAGATTGCTGCGATGCGTCACTCTACACTGGATGCGAGGTTATTTCGATCATGAGTTCCCAACCCTTACGAATCGGTATCGGCGGGCCTGTCGGCTCGGGCAAAACGGCGCTGGTGGAAACGCTCTGCCGACGCATGCGTGATACCTACGAGATTGCTGTGATCACCAATGACATCTACACGCGCGAGGATGCGGAGTTCCTCACGCGCCGGGGTGCGCTTGCCGCAGATCGTATCCTCGGCGTGGAAACCGGGGGCTGCCCGCATACGGCCATTCGCGAGGATGTTTCGGTCAATCTGGAGGCCGTCAACATTCTGACCCGTCGATTTCCGCAGATGCAGATTCTTCTAATCGAAAGCGGCGGAGATAATCTGGCAGCCACATTCAGCCCGGAGCTGGTGGACGCAATGATCTATGTCATCGACGTGGCGGAAGGGGAAAAGATTCCGCGCAAGGGAGGCCCGGGAATCACTTCTTCGGGACTCCTGGTCATCAACAAGATTGATCTGGCGCCCTACGTGGGTGCGGACCTTGCAGTGATGGACAGAGATGCGAAGCGGGTTCGCGGCGAGCGGCCTTTTGTCTTTACCAACCTCAAGGACGGAACCGGTGTCGAAAGCGTTCTTGAGTGG
>JAKBAG010000222.1 GCA_021809235.1 Acidobacteriota bacterium | reverse complement strand
CGTCTCCTCTCAGGAGCCATGACCTCACCCAGCTCACCATGCCGCTGCGCCAGGTAAAGGACTCCGGCGAGATTGCCTTGCTGACCCACGCCGCAGATGCCTCCATCGATGCTCAGCGACTCATGTTCCGCTCCGTTCATCCCGGCGCCACCGAACGAGCGGTTGCCGGCGAGATGATCGCCCGCATGATGGAAAACGGTTGCGAACGGCCCTCCTACGCTCCCATCGTCGGCTCCGGCATCCACTCCACCACGCTGCACTATGCGGAAAACTCCGGCACCATGCAGGCCGGCGATGTTGTCGTCGTCGATGCCGCCTGCGAGTACAGTATGTATGCCTCGGACATTACGCGCACCGTGCCCGTCTCCGGCCACTTCACCGAACGTCAGCGCGAGGTCTATGACGTTGTTTTGGGAGCACAGCGGGCTGCTGCTGCCGCTTTTGTCGCCGGCAAGTCCACCATCAACGATCCCTACCACAAGGATCCCAACTCGCTGGACTCCGTTGCATGGCAGTACATCCACGATCACGGTAAGGGGCCGCACGGCGAGCCGCTCAGCGATTATTGGATTCACGGACTCGGCCACATGGTCGGCATCGATGTCCACGATCCAGCCAACTATCCGGCCGTCCTGAAGCCAGGGATGGTCTTCACGATCGAGCCCGGCGTCTATATCCCGGAGGAAAAACTCGGCGTCCGCATCGAGGACACCTTCGTCGTCAGTCCGGATGGCAAGCTCATCGACCTCATAGCCAAGCTACCGCACACCGCCGAGCACGTGGAAGCGGCCATGAAGGCTACCCGGTGAACGAAGAAGACTCTCCACTCGACGTCGCTCAACTATGCCGCGTCTTCCGGGCACAGTTGACGGCCTGCCTTGCCGAATCTGCCCAGGGGCGCGTCGGCCTCTTTGCCGCTACGCACAACGCTCCATGGCCGGAAGCTGACCAGTTGCGTTCGCTTGCCGTTGCCCTGCATGGACTCTTCGCCGATCTTCGGCTCGATCTGCAAGAGGGTCGCGTCGTGGAGCAGTTCCTCGATCTCTGCTCGATGCATGGAGAATCCCACCCCGGAGAATCACGTCTAGCGCGCCAGTTTCTCGCCATGCTGGAGGCCGAACAGCCATGATTGTGCTGCATACCTTCCTCACCCTCGCAGCCGGATTTGCCACCATGGCCCTGCTGCTGGGGATGGCCACGCTGCTGGCCCGCGCTCTGGGCTGGCAGGCCGCGCCCGCGCAAAAGTCCGTACCCGAGCCGGATCGCCCCATGGCTCGTGCCTGGAATCTCGGCTCCACGCTGCTGGCCGCGCTCGTCGGCGGCTACGTCACAGCCACCCTGGCCCAGCTCAATCCGCTTATCCACGCGCTGGCTCTTGCACTTATCGTCCTGCTGCTTGGCGCGCTCAGCGCACTCCAGACGCGCGGCCAGGCGCCTATCTGGTTTGCGCTCCTGCTGCTGGCGCTCTCGCCCTGTGCCGTTGTTCTGGGCGGCATGCTGCGCCTCTGGCAACTCGGCATTCGCTAGGGCCTGCAAACGGAACAAGGCCCTCCCGCATTGCAGGAGGGCCTTGCACGGATTCCCTTCGTTCGTCGTTTACCAGCGCAAGCCGATCGTAAGCGGAACCAGCTCCGTCCGTCCCAGTCCATACTGTGAGCCCTTGCCTGGTGTGTTGATCCACAGGTAGCGCGCCTCGACATACACACGCAGCCGACTCACGCCACCCATATCCGGGCTGCCCAGCCGATGCGTCAAGCCAAAGCCGGCATTGAAGCCACCCTGGTTGCTGGAGAAGTGGCTCACCGTCACATTGGTGTAGCCGCCGTAGCAGAAGTAGTAGCAATACTGCACCGGAACTGGATTCGTGAAGCTGGTCAGCTTACGATAGAAGCCACCGCCGCCGGTAATGTAGATGTCGCTTGCCCGCTTTGGAAACAGGTCATAGACCGGATCGACCGTGAATGACCAGATGTGGGCATTGCCGCTCACCGAGCCAGCCTGCCGCGTCAGATATGCCGGCAGCTTGTCGTCGATAAACTGATACTCGACAAGCGCGCTCAGGTGCTTGGTAAACTTCCACCCCGCTCCGAGAGTCAGCTCCGGACCCCAGGTAATCACCTTCGAGTCGGCGCCAATCGGTGCATCCGCACCGCCACCACCTTCAAACGTCAGGTGGGATGTCCACCCGGTGTAGTGCCGGTTATATCCGTGATAAACCTGTCCTGCGGCGGCAGCAGGTTCCGGAGCTGCCGGCAGCGCGGTCAGTCCTGCCGTCAGGTCTGCGGAACCGTCTGCGCTCAGCCCTGCCGTGGAGCTGGAAAAAGCATTGTTGTCCGGGCTTGCTGCGGCATGCGCCGGCAGCGTGGCCACGCAAAGAACTGCAGCAGCCAGTACGGCCATGCTCACTGGGCGAAAGGATCGAAACAGGGAGAGTCGTAACATGATGCACCTCAAAAGGGTATTTGAACTTTGTTCCCACTGCATTCTGATGCTGCGCACTGCACTAGGTTGGACACGGAAAGACGGGAAAAGTTGCACAAGCGCAGCATTCCGTTCAGGCCATCAAAAAGCACGGGCCAGAGTTTCCACTCTGACCCGTTGGAAACACTCTGCCCGCGCTTGGTTGCTCAGCCTTGAATATCGAACTGCTCCGGATGAAGCGTGGCATCGTTCTTCACCAGCACGCTCTTGCCCGTCAGCGTCTCGAACTCGCCCAGCCATCGGGCATTTCCGCCCTTCAGCACTTTGGCCGTCTCCGGATGCACGCGGAGCGTGATCTCGCTCTGCTCGAAGTGGCGACGCATCTTCCGCATCTCGATATAGATTTCGTTGGCCACCGTGGTCGGGCTCTTCACCATTCCCGTCGCCTGACAGACCGGGCAAGGCACGCTCAGCGTCCGTTCGAGCGACTGCTTCACGCGCTTGCGCGTAATCGCCACCAGACCGAAATCGTTGAACTGCAGCACCTTGGTCGGCGCACGATCCTGCTTCAGCGCCTCTTCCAGCGCCGTCAGCACGCGGGCACGATTCTTGCGCTCATCCATGTCGATGAAGTCGATCACGATAATGCCGCCCAGATCACGCAGCCGGATCTGGCGCACAATCTCCGGAATCGCATCCAGGTTCGTCTTCAGGATCGTATCCTCAAGCCGGGCCGTTTTGCCCACATACTTGCCGGTGTTAATGTCGATCGCTACCAGGGCTTCCGTCTGGTTGATGACGATGGAACCACCGCTCTTCAGCCATACCTTGGAGCGCAACGCCTTGGAAATTTCATCCTGAATCCCGAAGTGCTCAAACAGCGGCAGCTCCTTGGTATAGAGCTTCACACGCCGCACCAGATCCGGCGAGAAGCGATTCAGGAAGCGCACAATCCGCTCGTAATCCGCCTCTGAATCCACCCAGATGTGGGAGAAATCGTCGCTCACCTGATCGCGCAGAATCCGCTCAATCAGATTCAGGTCATGGTAGATCAGCGCAGGAGGCTTCGAGCTGTCGGCACGCTGACGAATTTCCGTCCACAGATGAATCAGGAAGCGCAAATCGGCCCGGAGTTCCTCTTCGCTGGCGCCTTCGGCCGCCGTGCGCACGATAAATCCGCCGGTTGCCTCCCCACGCTCGCTCAGCAGAATCCGCTTCAGACGCTGACGCTCCTCATCGGACTCAATCTTGCGGCTCACGCCCACATGGCTCACCGTGGGCATGAAGACCAGAAAACGACCCGGCAGCGCAATGTGGCTCGTGATGCGCGCACCCTTCTGCGCAATCGGCTCCTTGGCAATCTGCACCAGAATCTCCTGGCCCGGCTTCAGCAGGTCACTGATGATCGGCAGATCGGAGGTCTGCGCTGAGCGGCGCGTCATCGGACGACGTCCATCCCCTCCAGCACGACCTTCCCGCGGCTCGCGACCTTCGCGCGGCTCACGGCTGCCTTCGCGATTTTCGCGGCCATCGCCTGCGGAGCGGCCTTCGCGATTGTCACGGCCTTCACGGCCATCCCGACCGCGGCCACGGCGATTCCGCCCCTGACCGGAGCGGCCACGACCATCCCGCTGCCCGCTCTGCTCGCCTTCGCGCACAGGACGCGAATGCGTCTCAATCTGGACCTCGTGCAGCATTTCACCCATCACGCCGGAGCGCACCTGCTGCGAAAGCGTCTCGTCCTCCCGATCCGAGCCAGCCTTCAAGCCTGAGCCGCGCTTGCCCTGATGGGAAATCTCGTACTCCTCGACCTCGATGTCCTCTTCATCCGCACTGCCCTTGCCTGCGGAAACATCCCGAACCGATGGCTTCTGTCCGCCTTCGCCAGCCTCGCCGCGACGACGGCCGCCAAATAGATCCTTCAGGCGGAAGTTGCTCGGTGGTAGCGGGTCCACATCGTGCCGCGCAGAGGCCTCATGGATCTCTTCCTCCGGTTCAAACTCGATGCCAAACTCCTCCTCGGCAGCGACCACCGGCTCCAGATCCTGTTCCTCGGCCACATCCTCCTGCAGCTCCACCGGCATAGCTTCCGCCTGCGGCTTGCTGCGATGCCGCGCCAGTGACTCGCCCGGCAGCAGTCCGGTGCCATCCCACTGAATTTCGCTTTCAATGAGCGTGGCCGGCTTGGGCATCACGTAACCAGTAGCCACCGGCTTGTTCTCCACCTTCTTTGCCGCAGGCGCAGCCTGCTCCTCAGTCGGCGCGCCGCCGTAGCGGGCCAGGGATTCGCCGGGCAGCACAAACGGGGCTGCCGCTGCCTGTTCCGGCTGGCGGCGGGTTGCACCGGCATCCAGCTTCACCTCCGACCGAATCTCCTGCGTCCGGCCCTCGGAAGATCGACCGCGCGAACGGCGCGCAAACGGTGCCACATCTTCGCCTGTTGCCTCCGCCGGGGTCTCCCTCCGCGACGCAATCGGCTCCTGCTGCATGGGATAGGACTCCGTCTGC
>JAKBAG010000221.1 GCA_021809235.1 Acidobacteriota bacterium | reverse complement strand
CGTGGTCAAGGGCCCCAAGGGATGGCAGGCTGCCGACGTGCAGCCTCTCTAATGCATTCTCCGATCCGGTTCGCCGGATTGAAGATTCGATCGGGCGGGATCTTCCCGCCCGATTCTTTTTTGCCCGCGAACGTCCTCCAAACCTGATTTGCTTACCCTGCCAGCCCACCCTGCAGTGCCGTGCGTCGAGCCTCCACCAGCGTTTCCATCGCTTCGCATGCGGCCTCGCATCCGTCGCCCTGCAACTGCCGCGCGGCTGCGCTGGCGGCTGCTGCGTAGCGCGGGGATTCCAGTAGCGCTGTCAGCTCTCCGGCCAGTCGATCCACGGTCAGCCCTTTGCGGGGCACGCTCCGTGCCGTTCCCAGACGGACCATGCGGAAGGCATTGTCGGGCTGGTCATGGCTCCAGGGCACAATCAGCATCGGCCGTCCGGCACGCAGACACTGGGCCACCGTGCCCACTCCGCCCTGGTGCACCACCGCTGCCGCACGCGGAAAAAGCTGTGAATGAGGGGCATATTCGGCTACGCAGATCGACTCTGGGAGTCGAGACGTCGGCCGATTCCGGGCATCCGGACCCACCAGCAGCACCGCTCGCCTGTCCATCCGCTGGCAGGCCAGGGCTGCAACCGCGAAGAAATCTCCCGCCGTCATCACCGCAGCCGAGCCCAGCGTGAAGACCACCGGCGGCTCCCCGGCGGCCAGAAACTCATCCACCGGCTCCGGTAGTGCCGTCATCCCGGAGTCCGCATCGTGGTAGCAGAATCCCGTCTGCACCGTCATCGCCGGCCAGTCGCGCTGTCGCTCACCCAGCAGCCGGTCAAACAGCGCCAGCACCAGCAGCGGCGAGTGCTTGCCCTCAAACAGCGGATTCCCGCCCGGCGGCAACCCCAATTCGCGCCGCAGCGCCAGGACCGGTTCCGGCCAACTGCGGCTGATCTGCCGTGCCAGCCGGTTCACCACCCATCCCACGCCGGGCAGCCGTCCATAGGCAGCGCTCAGCCACTCCTGCATGGGCAGTGCCGGCGGATCGTCCACGGAAAAAAAGCTGATCGGTGCCAGCACCGTGCTTGCCCAGGGAACTCCGGTATGCTCGGCCACCAGCGGCGCGGCATAGTTCAGCTCTCCTGTCACCAGCAGGTCGGCCCGTTGCGGCAGGGTAACCGCCTCCAGCAGATCCTCATAGCTCTGTCTCAGCGCCGGAAACAGAAACTGCCGCAGCCCGTACTCGGTCCCATGCCTCGGCTCATAGATCTTCGCTGCCAGCGCCGTATCCTGTGGATCGATATCCGGCCGCACGGCATGGAAGGGAATCCCCAGCGGGCGCACCCGCTCGCGAAAGACCTCCGGCACCGCCAGCAGCGGCTCGTGGCCGCGCTGCTGCAGCTGCATGGCCAGGGCAATCAACGGATGTACGTCACCCATGGTGCCAATATTGGTCAGCACCACTCGCATCGGCTGCTTGCGCCGTTGGCCGGCCTCCGCATTCTGCTCCCAGCGCCTGTTCATCTCTGGTCGACTGCCGGCTCCTCGCCGGTCTGGCTCTGTGCCTGTTCGCTGGCATGATCCAGCATGGGGCGGGTGCTGCTTAGCCCACTCAGGTAGCGCTCCACGCCCGCCGCCAGGCTTTCGGCGATCCGCTGCCGCCACGCCGGCTGTCGCAGCACCTGCGCATCCTGCGGATTCGTCAGGAAGCTGATCTCCGCCAGCACCGAAGGCATCTGCGCACCAATCAGCACCACAAACGGAGCTTTCTTCACCCCGCGATCCTTGAAGTCCACCGCCCCATCGCTGAGCCCGCGGTAGAGCGAGGTATCCACGTCGGCAGCAAACTCCCGTGACTCCTCAATCTTGTCCTTCAGCGCAATCTTGCGCACCAGGTCCGAGAGCTGATGCACCCCCGCATCCGAGACCGCGTTCTCCCGCGCCGCCACCTCCAGCGCCTGCGGATCGGTCGTAAAGTTCAGATAATACGTCTCCACGCCGCGTGCCTCCGGCTCCGGGCTGGAGTTGGCATGAATCGACAGAAACAGGTCTGCCTGCGCCTTGTTGGCAATCGCCGTCCGCGTCTCCAGCGGCACAAACGTGTCGTCGTCGCGCGTATAGATGACCTTGGCTCCGATCCTGTTTTCCAGCAGCCTGCCGGTGCGTAGCGCCACGTCCAGAACCACGTCCTTCTCTTCGATTCCGCCCGGACCCAGCGTGCCGGAGTCGTGCCCACCGTGTCCGGCGTCTATCACAATTCGGTTCACCTTTAACCCCAGCGCACGCACCAGTGACCGCTCGCCATCGGCCGTCGGCTGTGCAGCTGCTGCGGGCTCGGCCACGCTGGTTGCCTGGTGGGATTCTGCACGTGTTGCCACCGTCGGTGCCTCGGCGGTTTCTACCCGGGACTTCGCCCTGCTTCGTTCCTGCCGCACAGCATCGTGGGGCGTCGGCGTAGCGCGGGTAAACCGGACCGCTACCGGAGCCGTCGTAGGACCGTTGGTCGCCGCCACGCGCGTCGGAGCACTGCTCAACGCTGCCACCTCGGCGACCATTCGCGACGGACTTCCATCCGGCGCGATGACAGCCGACGTCGACCTGCCCAGCGAGTGCATTGCCTGCGAACCACGCCGTGACCCGGAACCGGCAACTGCAATCTGGTTGTCCTGCGCCGCCACCCTGCGCCCACCGTGAATGTCCAGAATCAGCCGCCAGGGATTGGGCAGCAGAAACGCCGAGTAGTCGCTCACGTCCGTCACGTCCAGCACCACCCGCGTTACATCCGGCCGATATTGCGCCACCCGAATCCGCTTCAGGTAGCCGTCGTCAATCACCTGCACCTCGCGCCCATTCATCCCGCGCGACAGCTTTGCCCCATGCAGATCAAAGAAGATGCGGTCCGGATGCATCACCCGTGCCGCTTCATACTCCACCTCACCGCCCAGGTCGATGGCAATCCGCGTGGAAATCGGATTCGACCAGTGCCGGATGCCGGTCACCTCCACCGTCCGGCCATGGAAGGCGCCGCCGCGCAGCCCCACTACCGGCGCATCGCTTGCGGCCACCGGCTCCGCAGCCGCCCTCACCTCCGGCTGTCGCACAGCCGCACGTACCGGCACCGTCTGCCCTGACAATACCTTTCCTGGAACGACCCGCTGATTTGCACTCTCATCCGCCGCTGCCTGCATCTGCACCGGCTCGGCAGCTGCGGCAGAACTCCGGACAGTGCTCGCCGCCGCCATTGCTCCAGTCCCGGCAGCAGCTACCTTGTGCCCACCGCCAGCAACCCCGTGCTCAGCCCCACCGGCTACCGCGCCGCGCAGCCCATCCCGCAGGTCCATCTCTGCCTGCTCCGCATAGGAGCTACCTGGAAACCGCTGCCGCACGGCCGCAAAGCTCACCCGCGCGCAGGCCTTGTCCTGCAGTGGGCCACCGCACAGCTCGCCCTGGTTCAGCAGCGCCTCGGCTACCTCCGGACTCTTCGGATACTGTGCCAGCAGAAATGCATATTGCCCGCGCGCTGCCTCCAGATCATGCCTGCGGCCCACGCCCGGTGTTTCCCCCTCTTCGGTCAGAAGCTCGGCTACCGCCTCCACCGCTGCCGGAGCCTTGCCCGCCGTCGGCCACCGGTGATAGACCGCGCGAAATCCATCCAGCACCGCCGCATACTGCGCCCGCGTGCGCTCCGACGCTGGTTTGGCCTCCAGTTGCTGGCGAAGTGTCGAGGCCCGCGCAAACGTGGCTTCACTCGGACTCCCGCGCTGGTGTCCAATCCTCTCCGCCGCGCGCCCATTCGCAGCTACGCACAACAGCGCCAGAAGCATCGCGCCCTGCGCAGTCTTGCCCGTTATGTCCCGCCATTGCGCGCTCACTCCAGGTCACCCTGTTCTGACTCTAAAGCGCCATCCATTCCTGCGCCGCGCGAATTGCACCCGCTCCGCGCCAAAGGTTCCCGTCCAGTTAAGAGACCCTTTCAGGCCCCCTGCAGCATCTCCGCGTCACTCACTCCGCTCCAGACAGAATCAGGCAAAAGATCGGCAGGATTACGCAAACTCTCCGCCCATACACTTCAGTGGGAGCAGAATCCATGCAAAAACGCACTCTCGGGACCATTCGCCGCGCCCACGCCGTCCAGCCCGTCGCCGCCGTGCAGAGTGAGTACTCGCTCTTTCACCGCGAACCCGAATCCGAACTGCTCCCCGCGCTCGCCGAACTCGGCATCGGCTTCGTTCCCTTCAGCCCGCTCGGAGCCGGATTCCTCACGGCAAGATCGACGAAAACACGCAGTTCGACCCCACTGACTTCCGCAACATCGTCCCGCGCTTCACGCCCGAGGCGCGCAAAGCGAACATGGCTCTCGTCCATCTCGTCCGCGCCGTCGCCGAGCGCAAATCCGCCACTCCGGCGCAGATCGCGCTCGCCTGGCTCCTCGCGCAGCAGCCCTGGATCGTGCCGATTCCGCGAAATCGACGACACATCCGCCAGCATGAAACTGGAAGGTGCTCGCCTGCCCGAAGCCGTCCTCAAAATGACCGGCCTCTGAGCGCTGCAATCGAGCGGCTACTCAGCCCAGCAGCTCGCCTACAATCTCCGCCGCCGCTGCGAGTGCCGCGTCCAGCAGCGCCGCGTCCTTGCCCCCGGCCTCGGCAATCTCCGGCTTGCCGCCGCCGGAACCGCCCACCAGTTTCGCTGCTGCGCCCACTACCTTGCCTGCCGACACCTTTCGGCTCAGCTCGGCGGTTACTCCGGCGATCAGCGCGACCTTGCTCTCCGGCTGGGCCGAGCCCACCAGCACTACTCCTTCGCCAAGCTGCTGCTTCAGGTTGTCCACCAGTGTGCGCAACTGTCCGCGCTCCAGCCCGTCGGCGCGCAGCGTGGCCACGCGCACGCCCTGCACCACGGCTGCACGAGCCAGAGCTTCGTCCAGTCCGCTTGCTGCCTGCCGCATGCGCAACTC
>JAKBAG010000220.1 GCA_021809235.1 Acidobacteriota bacterium | reverse complement strand
TGCTGTGAATATTGCCGATGCGCAGGGAATCGATTCGGTGCCATTGCAGATCCAGTATGACGCGACAAAGATGAGCCTGGTGAATGTGGATACCGGAGGCTTTCTCAAGCAGGATGGGCAGGCGGTGGCGCTGGTGCATCGGGATGATGGTCCCGGGCTGATTACACTGGCCGCCTCGCGACCTCCTGGGGTTGCTGGAGTCAATGGCAAGGGGACCGTCTGTCTGCTTACATTCAAGGCAAAGCAGTCCGGTGCCTCCCAGTTGACGTTTGTACGACCCGGAGCGCTGGACTCCGAGCAGCATCCAGTGATCGTTTCGGCCAAGGGAACGCAGATTGTGATTCCATGAGGAGGTTGCGTCGAAGCATGAGCTGGACCAATGGTCACAGAAACTCCGACGCAGTCGGTTTGCAGCTGCCAGCTTCGCGTGAGCGGGGATTGACGCTGGTGGAGCTGATTGTAACGGCGGCAATTCTGGGAATTCTTGCTTCGGCGGCAATCCCGGTGATGCGCTTTGAGGTGCAGCGGCAGAAGGAGCGGGAGTTGCGGGCCGACCTGTGGACGATGCGCAATGCAATCGATAAGTATAAAGACGCTGCAGATAAGGGAGCGTTTCAGACGAAGGTGGACAGCCAGGGATACCCGCCCGATCTGGATACTCTGGTGAAAGGCGTCGATGTACAGGGAAAAAAAGTTCGTTTCCTGCGCAAGATTCCGGTTGACCCGATGACGGGCAACGCCGACTGGGGCATGCGCTCAATGCAGGACGATCCGGACAGCGATTCCTTCAGCGGCGACAGCGTCTTCGATGTCTACTCCAAGTCGACCGGAACGGCGCTGGATGGAACCAAGTATTCCGACTGGTAAGGCGGCAGATGGACATGAGCAGAAAACTCCGAAAGGCAGGCGAAGCAGGTTTTACGCTTATCGAGCTGATGGTGGTCATGCTCATCATCGGCGTATTGATGGCGATCGCCGTGCCGAATTATGTCGCAGCCGTTAAGGCGGCCAAGGAGTCCGTTCTGCGGGAAGATCTGCATGTGATGCGACAGGCGATTCAGGCGTATACGATGGATAAGCAGAAGGCCCCGCAGTCACTGCAGGACCTGGTGGATGCCGGTTATCTGCGCCAGATTCCAACGGATCCCATGACGCGCTCCACCGATACCTGGGTTACAGACCAGAGTGATGCAATGAGCTCCGTGGATCAGACTGAGCCGGGAATCGATGACGTGCACTCCGGGGATGAGGATAATGGAAGTAATGGCCAGCCGTATTCGAGCTGGTAAAAACCGGCTTGGCAACGGTGTCGATTTCTAACCCGCTCAGGATAAAGTGAAAGTATGGAAGTCTCGGCTCAGCAACAGAGCACCAATAGGCAAGAGAAATGCTCATGGGTCGAAGAGGTGTACCGTGCCTATTTCCAGCTAAGCTCCGCTTTTGTTCTGGACCGCGAGCAGGCGATGGGTGGATCGTTGGTGTATGCCGGCCAACTGGCAGCTGATCGTGAACAATCCGCTGCGGATGCCTGGATTGCGGCAGCCAATGTCGCCGGAGCTGCAACACTGGCTGCCGCTCCAACACCAGAGTCGCAGAGACGTGCGATGCGGGATGCGCTGGTGGACTTTGTGGTGAACTCCATGGAAGAGGCGCTGCGCATTCTGAAGAATGAGATTCGGCAGCGACGCGCTGTATCCGTAGCAGTGGCTGTCTCGCAGCAGCATCTGCTGGAAGAAATGCACAAGCATGGCGTGCAGCCCGAGGCAATCTCCGAAGAGGCGATGCAAGCACTGCAGAATGTCCAAGCAGAAGCATTGCAGCACTGCCTGATCCTGGAAACTCCCCGCCGAGCCGAAGGCATTTTTGTCGACTGGGTGCGGGATTCCTGCTGTACACAGAAACAGGTCGGTGCGGAAGCGGCAGCACTGGAAATTGCTGCCGATCCGATTCGCCAGCGATGGCTGAGGTTGGCTCCGCGCTATCTGGGGCGTGCCGCACAGCGCAGGATGGGTGTGGTGTTTAGCCTGCAAGAAGCAGCCCGTTGGCGTCAGCTTACAGATGCGGATTCACTGCCCGGAGGCAAGCTGGTCGAGCCTGCCGGTGAGGGCAGCCATTCCGAAGCCTGTCTTCGATGAAACCAAAAGCATCTCCTCGGCACCAAGTCCGCGCATCAGAAGCGACTGGTTACGTGTACGTTCGTTGCCACTGAGCTTGTCTGCCTTGGTGCCCACCACGAGCAGAGAGCGCTGGTGGGAGCGCAGCCATTCCAGCAATTGCAAGTCTCGTTGCTGGACAGGAACGTTTGCATCCACGAGGCACAGGCATAGCGCTAACTGTGGTCTCTCGGCTAGATAGGGATCAATGAAAGACGGCCACTCGGCTGAGATGGAGCGGGAAATTTTTGCATAACCGTATCCAGGAAGATCGGCCAGGATGAGCCTCGGCCGCGAAGGTGATGTCGGGGCAGCCAGGGAAAAGAAGTTGATGGCTCGCGTTCTTCCTGGCGTGGAGGAGACGCGTGCAACCTGACCACCAACAAGTGCATTCAGAAGGCTGGATTTGCCAACATTGGATCGGCCAAGCAGGGCGATCTCCGGGGCATGCGTGGCCGGAAACTGATGGGCATGCATGGCAGAAAGCAGAAATTGAGCTTGCAGTTTCAATCCGATAGGTCTCGATTCCAAAGCGATCCCTGTGCGTTATCGTCAGGGCTACTTCTTCATTCTAGTCGCCTTCCGGGCTTCCTCAGTTAGCACTGCCGCAGGTGCCGATGCCGATTGCAGCGTGTATTCAAGCGCAAGTCTATTCAAGAATGCGGCTGGCCGCGGAGAGTGATCCGTGGAACCTGCGGGGGGATAAATCTGCGCATCCAGCTCTGGCGTCTCTGTAAGTGTGCGTTCATAAATGCTTCTCCATGCGGGGCCGCACGAAGAGGGAATGGTCAGCCGATAGGTCCAACTTTGATTCCCATGCACCAGCTCGTCCTTGAAGGGAAGATTATGGTCGCGCATGCGGGCGCGAATGGCATTGAAAGAGTCCACGCCCAATTCAATGCCGTCCAGAGTCTGTACGACGTGGCCGGTATTCAGTGCTAGCTGCAAGGTTTCAGGCGGCCATTCGGTCAGGGTAAATGCATTCTGCTCCCAGACCATGGCCGGGGAGTGGCGGATTCTATGCGCTGCACCATACAGTTTCTCTGCCAACGCCAGATCGTTTGGAGAACTGGATGGTGTAATCTGCGGCTCCACCAGTTCGCCAACTTTGACGATAAAATCGCGCTGGCAGCCAGGGACATGAAGCACACGCGTGCGTGCCTCGGAAGCATGATGGACCGGGGGTGCCGTTAGCGACCGCAAATGTAGGTATGCCTGCGTTCGGTGTAGCCAGTACAGATAGGCGCCAAGTGCGGCTGCGAGCAGGCCGAATGCGATAAGCACTGCGCGCAGCATGCCGATTACTGCCGCGCTGCCGAGGTTTCCGTGGCTTCGACGGATGACGTAATGGGCAGGATGCCTGACGACTCCTCGATGGGTTTGAGCGGGGCAGCCAGTGCGATGCGTAGAACCTCATCCATCTGATCGACAAAATGCAGCTTCATCGCATTGCGCAGCGCCTCGGGAAGGTCAGCTAGGTCTTTTTCATTGGCGCGGGGAAGGATCACTTCCAGAATGCCAGCACGCTGCGCGGCGAGAAGCTTTTCCTTGAGACCGCCAATGGGCAGTACCTTGCCACGCAGGGTAATTTCGCCGGTCATGGCGATATCCCGACGCACAGGAATCCCCGATAATGCGCTTGCAAGTGCCGTCGCCATCGTAATCCCAGCAGACGGACCATCCTTGGGAATTGCACCCTCAGGCACATGCAGGTGAAGATCGAGATTACGATAAAACTCACGGGAGAGTCCAAGGGCTGCGGCCTTTCCGCGGATGTAACTCAAAGCAGCCTGGGCTGATTCCTGCATGACATCGCCGAGTTGGCCGGTGATGGTGAGTTTACCCTTGCCGTCCAGCACCTGAACCTCGGTGGTGAGGATGCTGCCGCCAACTTCCGTCCAGGCCAATCCAGTAACGAGTCCGACTTCGTTCTGTTCGTGTACTTCCGAGTCGCGGAACTTGGCCACGCCGAGAAACTCAGAGATGTTATCCGCCGTGATGGTTTCCTTGTGCTTGGCACCATGTTTGACAACGCGACGCGCAACCTTGCGGCAGACATTGCCGATCTCCCGTTCCAAATTGCGGACGCCGGCTTCGCGCGTGTAGAACCGGATGATAGCCAGAATTGCGCCATCCTGAAACTGGATGTTTTTGAGCGTGAGCCCTGTGGCCTCGCGCTGTTTGCGAAGCAGATAATTTCGCGCAATCTCCAGCTTTTCGGTCTCGGTATAGCCGTGCAGGCGCAGGATTTCCATGCGATCCTGGAGCGGCGCAGGAATGGTGTGCAGTACATTGGCCGTGGCTACAAAAAGCACATCGGACAGATCGTAGTCCACGTCCAGGTAGTGATCCTGAAATGTGGTGTTCTGCTCCGGATCCAGCACTTCCAAAAGTGCCGATGCTGGATCGCCGCGGAAGTCCGAGGACATCTTGTCGACCTCATCGAGAAGAAAGACCGGGTTCCGTGTTCCAGCCTTCTTCATCGATTGGATAATCTGTCCGGGCAGCGCACCAATGTAGGTCCTGCGATGTCCTCGAATCTCGGCTTCATCGCGTACCCCGCCGAGCGAAAGACGTACAAACTTTCGTCCCGTTGCTTTTGCAATGGACATGCCCAGGGAGGTTTTGCCCACGCCCGGAGGCCCGACGAAGCAGAGGATCGATCCCTTGGGATTTTTGACCAGCTGCCGCACAGCGAGAAACTCTAGAATGCGCTCCTTGATTTTTTCCAGCCCGTAGTGATCCTCGTTCAGCACCTTTTCGGCATGATCGACAGAACGGGTTTCCCGCGAACGCTTTTTCC
>JAKBAG010000219.1 GCA_021809235.1 Acidobacteriota bacterium | reverse complement strand
ATCCTGTCCCCCCAGGCAATGCGGCGGTTTCCCGCCGGTAAAGGAAACCCGTAGCCGGGCTCCCGCTCCACTTCTCTGCGCAACGCACTCCACAGGCGCGGCGCTGGTTCCAAATAAGTCAAAACTCCCGACCTGCAGCCCGAAAAATCCGATGGCGGGTAACCGGACTGCGTTACCGACATATATTACTTTTGTCACGGAATTTTCGAGTGATTTTCATTACTATATTGCATTCCTCGGTTTTGTACAGGTTTTTTTCATGCATCTGCAGGCAAACCCTCTGCCCGTTTGGCAGCCGCCGCCAATGCAGGCCTGTTCACGCCACTTTCCCAGGAACCTGCTGGTCCGCAGTCGTTCGACGACGTGGCACCTTGATGCCGCCCAGCTTCGGATTCCCCGCCAGGGACGCCAAACAACTCAATCAGGCAGTCTCCAACGTGGGCGTTGCCTCCAGCAGCCGACGCGTATAGGCAGCCCTGGGACGCTGGCAGACCTCCTCCGTCTCGCCGATTTCGACGATTCGCCCCTGCTCCAATACGGCAATCCGCGTTGCCAGATAGCGCACCAGCGGCATCGAATGGCTGATGAACAGGTAGGTCATCCCCAAATTCCGTTGGAGATCTCGAAGCAGATTGATCACCTGCGCTGCCACGCTCACATCCAATGCAGAGACCGGCTCATCCAGCACCAGAATCTCCGGACGCAGCGCCAGTGCCCTGGCCAGATTGATTCGCTGCTTCTGGCCACCACTGAACTCATGCGGATACCGCTCCAGAGCAGTCGCATCCATGCCCACAGATTGCAGCAGTTCCGCGGCTGCCTGCCGCAGGGAAGCACGGCTCTGGCGCTTGCCGCTACGATGAATCACTAGCGGCTCAGTCACCAGGTCCACCACCCGCATGCGCGGATCAAGCACAGCGGCAGGATCCTGAAAGACAGGCTGCATCCGACGACGGAGTCCGGCGATTGTCGCTGTATTCACCGCCTCGCCGTCAATGCGCACCTGGCCTGCATCCGCCGGCACAAGCCCGAGCACGATCCGCGCCAGAGTGCTCTTGCCGCTTCCTGACTCGCCCACCAGCCCCAGAGTCTCGCCACGAGCAATCTCAAAGCTCACCCGATCCAGCACGGGGACAGGGACACGCCGCAAACCGGTCTGACGGACATAATGCTTGCTTACTTCATCGACTGCAATCCGTATCATCCGTCCAGCTTGGGATGCAGTTTGTGATAGCCCGTCGCCTCCTGATAGGCTCGGCCAAAAGCCAGCAACCGCGCATCCTGATACGGCGCTGCCAGCATCGTCAAGCTCAGCGGTGTGCCCGGGCCGCCGATGTTATCGTCATTCCCGTCATCCACCTTCGGCGGCAGCGGTGCGTCTGCACCGCGCAGTCCGTTGGGCAGAATCAGCGCCGGATGACCGGTCAGATTGGTTGCCACCAGCTGCTCCCCATAGGTTGGCGTTACAATCACGTCCACCTTCGCAAACATCTCTGCCCACTTCTGAATAGCCAGGGACCGGGCGCGATTCGCCTGAATATACTCCACCGCCGGATACAGCCGCGCCACCCGGAAATCATTCGGCCAATCACCCGGCCCCTGCTCGGTGAGCAGGCTGTCCCGTCCGCTCATGGTCAGGTCGTCAAAGGCCGCCGCGGCCTCGGCCGTCAACAGGGGCGTCATTGCGCCGTAGGGCAACTTCGGCATCTCCACAGGAATCAGCTTCACACCCATCTTCCGCAACGCAGACAACGCAGCGCGATCGTACTGCTGATCATAGACTCGACGCGCATGGGAGGCGGCGAAGAGTGTATTCCGCTCTTCCCGCGCTTTTTTCTCCGCAGCCGTCTCCCCGGCCTTGGCCTCGCGCGGCTGGAATGGACCAATCGGCACAAAATCCTGATGGAAGTAGCCTATGCGAAGGCTGCGCCAGTCATAATCTGCTTCCCAATGAAAGGCTGCGTTCCGCACCGTCAGGTCCATACCATCCGGACCATAGATGGATTGCATCACCATCGCGCAATCTTCCACACTCCGGCAGATCGGACCCAGCTTGTCCATCGTCCAGCTCAAGGCCATCGCGCCGGTACGCGGCACAAAGCCAAACGTGGGGCGCAATCCCGTATCGCCACAACGTGTAGATGGAGACGAGATGGAGCCCAGCGTCTCTGATCCAATGGCAAATCCAACACACCCGGCTGCCACCGCGCTGGCCGGACCGGCAGAAGAGCCGCTCGATCCCTGCTTGGGATTCCATGGATTCCGAGTCTGTCCGCCAAACCAGTGATCTCCCATGGCCAGAGCGCCAAGCGTCAACTTGGCCACCAGAATGGCACCCGCAGCATCCAGCCGCTGCACCACGGTTGCATCCATGTCGATCTGTTGATGCTCAAACCCTCCCGCACCCCAAGTCGTACGATATCCCTTTACTGCGAGCAGGTCCTTGGCTCCCCAGGGAATACCGTGAAGCGGCCCACGATAGAGACCGGCAGCAATCTCAGCATCGGCAGCCGCCGCCTGTGCCAGAGCCCGTTCCTCAGTCAAAGTAATCACAAAATGCAACTTGGGATCGTATTTCTTAAGCCGGGCCAGGTACATCCGGGTCAATTGCGTTGCCGTCACCTTCCGCGTGCGAACCAATGAAGCCAGCTCTCCCACAGTCGCAAAAGCCAGATCCTCCAGGTTTGACGGAACGGCCGAAACCTCCACATGGCTCCAACGCGGCGACTCGATGCCGGTTTCCAGCACGGCTCCTGCAGGAAGAGGATCAAAGACAAAAGCCGGGGCCACTTCATTCGGCATCTTCAGCTCACGGATCGCGGCATAGCCTTCCCTCTGGGATTCCACGCCCTCCAGCATCATCGATCGCTGCGCTTCGGTCAGCTTCACGCCAGCAAGCTCCGCTGCCTGGTCAATCAATTCCGGAGTAATCTTGACTTCAGATGAATTCCCGGTCTGCTGCGCTGCCAGCGTATAAAGCGTACCTGGCAGCAGCGTGCCTGCCACACCAGCCTGCGCACACAGCGTTAGAAACTTACGCCGATTCCATCCCTCTTGCTGCATCAGCTTCTTCCCCCTGGACATATCTGTCTTGCGGAACGCAAAGAGCCTCCCGGTAAGGAGGCTCTTTGATGACGGGATACCTGCACTTTACTTCATGTTACCGTTGGAGTCCATGACGATACCGCCAGGGCCCTGATTCTTCTTAGCCTCGTTGGCCTTGCGGGTTCCCATTGCCTTATCGCGCCAATCGTCTGCTGCCGCCACGTCCGCCTTGCGAGCTGCCTCATTCCCGCATTCCAGATCAGCCTTCCGGCGATAGATCAGGTTCATGTAAGCCATGGCATCGTCATAATCCGGACGGTTTTGAATAGCCAGCGTCAAATACTTCACGCCATCGTCTACCAGAGGAGTGTTCTCAGCCTGGAGCTGCAGGCACTCCTTCTTGGGAAGCTTGGCATTTCCAAGACCATCATCATTGATGCCAGCAGGCGCAAGGATCTTGAGGGCGTTCTCATGCGCTTCGGTCCAATCGATCACACCGATGGTATAGGCAGCTTCAGGATCTTTGGGATCCACAGCCAGAACCTTTTCCTGCCACTGCTTGGCATCATCCAGCTTCTTGATATTGAAGTAGAGACTGGCAATGCCCTTGATGCTGTTCACATCCGAGGGGTCCTGCTGCAGAACCTCTTTATAGATATCAATCGCTTGATTGGCTGTTTTCAGATTTTCAGGCGTGCTCAGGCCGGGAACTACATTCTGTGAGAGCGCCGTTCCCAAATAGTTCTTCGCCATCGGGAGCGTGGGGTCGTCCTGAATGGCCGTCTGAAAGTGGGCAATGGCAATCTCGTATTTGCCAGCCTTATAGGCCTCAACGCCTTTGTTCAGCTGATCCCGGGCCGCCAAACGCTTGCATCCCGTAAACGTAACCGCCATCACAACCAGGCTTGCCGCAAGGATCGGCAGACGTACGCTTCGCTTCATGTTCGTTTCCTTCTCCTTCGAGTCCTCGCCAGAAGTGTACGCCTGGCTCACCCGCGTTGGACTGCCAATGGACCCGCCATCAGCAGCGCGATCATTGACCAGCCAAGATCTTTGGCGTCATCAAGCCAACATGGTCCACACCTGCTGCCGTGCCAATATCAATCACCTCGGCAACCTTGGCAAAGTCCACGTCATCATCGCCCTTGACGAACATCACGCGCTCGGCGCGGTTGGCATAGATCGCCGTCAGGCGCGCCAGCAGATCCGACTTGGCGACATCGTCCTGATTAATCTTGTAAGCCACCTGGTTACCGCCAGTGTGCAGCACCGAAACCACGATCGTGCGATCATCCGGCTGCGATTGTTGCGGATTCTTGGGCGGCTGCGGCACCAGTGCATCCAGCCCCTTTGGCGTCACAGGAACAATCACCATGAAGATGATCAGCAGCACCAGGAGCACATCGATCAGAGGAGTAACGTTAATATCCGAGGAAAGGCCACCCGGCCCGCTTGGTCCCATTGCCATAGTTCTGACTCCTTCAGAAAATTCTTGTCGCCTGTGCCGCTATTCGCCCGCGGAGCCCGGTCCCTGGCGCTTCTCGGTCAGCAGTCCCACCGAATCCACACCCGCAGAGCGGACGTCGTCAATTGCATTTTCCACGTCAAGATACCGTGCGTGCGCATCGGCGCGGACAAAGATCTGTTTTCCTGGCTTGTCGGCAAGCAGGTCACGGACCTTTTGCCCGATCTCGCTACCGGCAATCCGGTCCTGTCCGAGATAGAGGCTGCCATCGCGGGTGATTGCGACGACAATGGCGTCTTCCTTATCCGCGTCCGGCATGGCTATCGGGTTATCGGTCTGGGCCAAATCGACGTTGACCTTATTCTGCAGCATCGGCGTGATGACCATGAAGATGATCAGCAACACAAGCATCACGTCCACCATCGGGGTTACGTTGATGTTCGAGTTGACCTTTGCGCCTTCGTTGCGAACT
>JAKBAG010000218.1 GCA_021809235.1 Acidobacteriota bacterium | reverse complement strand
TAAATACCGCTTCTGCTGCCAGCACAAAAGACCAGTCCTATCCGGCTGCTCGCAACAGCGCCGGATGGGACTGGTCTTTCTTTGGATTACCTGAGCGCCGAGGTTGCTTCCGTCCTACGGATTCGGCAGCACCATCAGCTCCACGCCACTGGCCGCGTCCTTCTGGTGATAGATCGTCTCCGTCGCTTTCACAAAATCCGAAGGCTTGGCATATGGAATATCCGTGAAGGTCTGCGGATTGCGATCCGTGAGCGGAAACCAGCTGGACTGTACCTGCACCATGATCCGATGTCCACGCCGGAAGGTGTGGAAGACGTCGGACATCGTGAAATCGATCTCTGTCTCCTTGCCCGGCGTCAGTGGTTCCGGCTTTTCCCAGCTCTTGCGGAACTTCGCGCGCATCGGTTCTCCGCGCAGCAACTGTTCGTAGCCGCCCATCTGCAGCGGCGGTGCGCTCAGGATGTGTTTGTTCCCGGTCGATTCCTCCTCCGGATTGGGATAGTTCTCCGGATAGACATCAATCAGCTTCACCACAAAATCCGAGTCCGTACCAGTGCTGGCAATGTGCAGTCGCGGAGTAATGGGTCCGGCAATGGTCAGATCTTCAATCAGCGGTTCCGTCTCGTAGGTCACCACGTCCGGTCGTGTCCGGGCAAATCTCTGGTCGTCCACCATATAGCGCTGCGGCACGGTATCGGTCACATAGCCCACAAATGGAACCGGATGTGCGGGATCGCTCAGGTAGCTGTCTGACGAAGCCATCATGGAAGGCGCAGTAAAGCTGAGTTTTCCGTTGGAATGGAAGTAGAGCATACGGGGCTGCACCGCCTTGGGTGGCCACGCATCAAAGGTACGCCACACATTCGCGCCTGTCTCGAAGACAATGGCCTTGGGCTGCCTCCAGGGCTTGCCTTTCAGGTAACGCTCAAAGAACGGAAACTGAATCTGCTGGCGAAAGTATTCGGCAGTCTTCGCGTTGAAGCGAACATCGCCCAGGTGATCGCCGGCGGATGCGGCCCATCCCCCATGCACCCACGGACCTTCCACCAGAGTGGTGGGTGTGCCCGGATTCATGTTTGAGGTGGCATGGAAGGTCTTGATCGGCCCGGTCAGATCTTCAGCATCGAACCAGCCGCCCACAGCCAGCACGGCGCAGTGGATGTTGTGCATGTGCTGAGAGAGATCGCGCTGCTGCCAGTAGCTGTCATAGGTGTCGTGCTTCATCTGGTCGGTATAGAGCCAGTTGGTTCCATGCAGATACTTTTGTTCCATCTCTGCCAGTGACCCGGCCTTCAGGTAGAACTGGTAGATATCCGGCGTGCCGAAGTCGAATGGGACG
Organism: Acidobacteriota bacterium; assembly: GCA_021809235.1. Classification (GTDB taxonomy): domain Bacteria; phylum Acidobacteriota; class Terriglobia; order Terriglobales; family Acidobacteriaceae; genus Acidicapsa. The sequence continues at coordinate 3,757 of JAKBAG010000218.1, read as the reverse complement.
GAGGGTTTAGGCTCTGTCGGATGGTCCTGCGGATGGAAAAAGACATAGAAGCCAAAGTTGGCATCCAGCATGAACGCACCGCCGTGATAGCTGTCATCGGCACCTAGAAAAAGGTTGGTCATGGGTGCCTGCGGGCTGGCTGCCACCAGCGCCGGATGGGAGTCAATCATGCTGGCAGAAGTGTAGAAGCCCGGGTAGGAGATGCCCCACAGGCCCACCTTACCATTGTTATTCGGTACATGCTTCAGCAGATAGTCGATCGTGTCGGAAGTGTCGGAGGAGTCATCCACATCCTTGGGAGATTTTTTGACGTCGATATGCGGTCGCATCTCCACAAAGCTGCCTTCACTCATCCAGCGCCCACGCACATCCTGGTAGACAAAGATATAGCCGGATCGCATCAGCTCCGGCGATGGTCCCAGGCGATGGGGATACTGATCCTCGCCGTAAGGCGCCACGCTGTAGGGGGTGCGCTCCATCAGAAAAGGATAGGGGCCGTGATCCTCAAAAGCATCTGGCTTGGGAACATAGACAGCCGTGAACAGATGCACGCCGTCGCGCATGGGAATGCGGTATTCATACTTGGTGTAATGCGACTGGATATAGGCGGCTGTGTCGTCGACCTGCGCCATCAGGCGGGCGGAGGACACAAGACCGGCTCCCAGCACAATGCATGGCAGGGCAATCCCAATGGCAGCAGACTTCGCCAGTCGCAACATTCGTTTCACGCAAACAATCATGGGGACAGTATCTCCTGAGCGAACAGGTTACACCATCCCCACACAATTGCCTGCAGCGGCTGTTTCGCGCTTATTTTCCGCTGGTGTTTGCAGCGCTCTGCTTCACGCGCGGCGTCGTGATCTCATCCAGATAGTCCGGAGTTCCGGACGCGCGCTCCAGAGCCGGGTACCTTTCCCCATCGTGATACTGGATGTGGAAGGTGGAGACAAAGGAGTCGCGCGCCACGATCAGCTCCATCGGCGCAGTGGTTCCCTTGGAATCGCGAATCGCCTGCAGCATGACGTCCGGCGAGTAGAGCTTCCCGTTGACGGCAAGAATCCGGTAGCCCGGAGCAAGCTGGGCCATGTCTGCCGGGCCTCCCCAGCGAACATCCTGAATGGTGCCGGAGTGGTCCAGGCGCAGGCCGATCGAGTACCAGCAATCGATGCGCGGACCGCCTCTGCCGAGCGAAAGCAGCGTCTGTTCTGACTCGGTCGGATGGTCCTGATAAACCAGCCGATAGCCGCCCTGCTCAATACCAGCCAGATCGGCATGCGGATGAATCTGGTCGATGCGATCGTGCAGGAAGCTGGCCCAGTCGTAGGGCACAACCTGGTTCAGGTCGTTGACGAGCTCATCGAAATGGTAGGTCAGAATCAGGGGTCCGGTGTTGCCGCCTCTGGCCAGAAAAATCTTTTCAAAGTCGTCGAGCGATTTCTTGTCGCCGGTCAACTTGCGGATCGTCGTATCGGCATCCAGCCAGAGCAGTTCGCCCTCCTGGTAGTAGTCCTGTCCGCGGCGCCAGTTTGCCCATGCCGGACTGTTTTCCCGCAGCACGCTGGCTGCCACAGCCGTATCCAGAGTCGGGCGCCAGTCGCGACCCGGCTTGGAGTCCAGACTTGCCGCGGAAAGTGCCAGAACTTCGCGGTACTGAGCCTGGCTCTTCAGTCCGGCGCGAGCAGCCAGCACATTGCCCAGATACTGCGTCATCCCTTCGTAGACCCAGAGCAGCGAACCCTGCTGCATGGTGGCAAAATCCGGCTGGTACAGGTTGTAGGGGCGTCGGTATTTGCCATTCCAGGAGTGGGTAAACTCGTGGGCCAGCAGATCGGACTCGGCCAACTGGTGCCGGTCGTCGGCAAATCCCTTCTCTCCTACGCCGTTGTCAGAGGATTGCCCATGCTCCAGGCCCTCCCCTCCGGCCACATCGGAAAGCGTCAGCAGGAAGTGGTAGACGTTGTAGTGGTGCGAGGCGTACTCCACGCTGGCCTCGCGCACCAGGTTGCTGACGGCGGCCAGCACGCTGGGGCGCAGGCTGGCATCGGTCGGATCATCGGCAACCACGTCCAGATAGTGCTTCGGCGTGATCTCCGGAGCCAGTGCAAACTCGTGAAAGTACTGCCCGGCGATAATCGGCGAGTCCTGCAGCTGTTCCACGTTGGTTACTGCAAATTCCGTGGTGGCACCGGCTGCCGGTACCGGCCATGAGCCTTTGCTGACCGGCTGCAGTGCCGTTCCCACCCCCCAACCGTCCGGAACCTGAAGCGCTGGCTGGATGGGAATATCGCGCACTGGGGTGTGCGCAGGATACAGCAGCAGCTTTTCCCACTCCAGAACCGCAATCTTCTGCGTGACACGCTCTGTGACGATGCAGTCCAGGTGCGCATGCAGCGAGGTGACTCCCTGCGGAACCGCTACGTGGAATTCGTAGAGATCGGTGTCGTCGCGCCGCCAGGGGAGCGTCCTGCCGTTGGCCGTGAAGACCACCCCGGTAATGTCGCTGACCGGGCCGGTAGGGCGATGGTTGCCGGGAATCCACTCCGGCGTCACCAGGGTGACGTCTCCGGGTTCCACCGGCAGGTCAACTTCCGCGTGGTAGAGGCCGCGAGGCGCATCCTTCAGGTTTGCCGTAATGTGAATCGGCTTTGGCTGCGCGACCGCTGGGATGACCCCCAGCAGGGCAAGAACGGCGATTATCGGCTTGCGATAACCATGAAGCAGACGAAATGCAGCAGACGCTTGCGTGAACATAGACGCACGATTCTCCATGAATGGCATCCTAACAGGCCGGTTCCAGCGCTTGCGCTATCGGATTTCCAGCAAAATCCGCTGGTTTGACGTGCGCAGCCCGCGTTTCCGGTTTAATCTAAACGAAATCGCCTCGCAAGGCCTGTTCCATCCGGCGCTGGCCACCCTACATTGATTCATTCCAAAAGGAGTCCTTCTGTGTCTGATAGTTTCCGTAATTTTCTTGCCCTGAGCTACGACGAGCTTGAGGAACTGAACCTCGCCGCCAAGGCGGATCGCATCAATCGTGTATCTTCCGATGCCATCCGTGAAAAGCGCTTGAAATACCTGACCGATGAGAAGCGCATCAAGGCCGTTACTGTTCTGTTTACCGATCTGGAAGGCCGCCTGCACCTGCTGGACTATGACAAGAAGTTTCTGCTTTCCAGCTATGACAACCTGACCTTTGACGGCTCCTCGATCCGCGGCTTTACAGCACAGAAAGAGAGCGATCTGCGCCTCGGCATCGACTGGAGCGCCTTCTACTGGGTTCCAGCCGATGTCTTTGGCACCGGCAAGGTGCTGGTTTTCGGCACGGTCATTGACAAGAATGGCACGGCATATTCCGGCGATCTGCGCGGAGTGTTGAAGACCTATGCCGACAAGTTGTTTGCCGAAAAAGGCTACACGCTCAATGCCGCCAATGAAATTGAAGGCTTCCTGTTTGAAGGCACGGATGCCGAGCGAAAGTATCACGAAACCGGCAAGTTCAGCTATGTGAACACCGGCGGATATTACCATTCGCTGCCGCTGGACCCGCTGCGCCGCTTCATCGATACGGCAGCGGAAGTGCAGCGCGCCATGGGCTTCCAGAACGAAAAGGATCACCCCGAGGTGGCGCCCAGCCAGTTTGAAATCAACTACACCTACGGGGAAGTGGTGGCTGCCGCCGACCAGATTCAGCTCTACAAGCTGCTCTGCCGGCAGATTGCCAATAACATGGGCTTTACGGCCAGCTTCCTGCCCAAGC
>JAKBAG010000217.1 GCA_021809235.1 Acidobacteriota bacterium | reverse complement strand
GAAACAGAAACGGATCGACGAGGGAACGTCGCAGATTGTCCAGAATCTTCCAGCGCGAGATGAAGGAGATGGGATTCGCGACCACGCGTCCGGACTCCTCCTGCACGGTGGGAAAGATCCATCGCACAATCTGCCAGTCCCCACGCACCCAGCGGTGCTTGCGGCGGCTGTAGGCACTGTAGTGCGAAGGGTAATCATCGATGAGTTCCACGTCGGTGATCAATCCGGCTCGTGCATAGGCGCCTTCAATCAGATCGTGACTGAGCAGTGCATTGTGCGGGAAGCGATGGTTGAGCACGGCATGCAGAGTTTCAATTTCATAGATGCCCTTGCCTGTAAAGATTCCTTCTCCGAAGAGATCCTGATAGGTGTCAGAGACTGCGCGCGTGTAGATGTCCAGGCCGGTTTGGCCGGAGAAGATGCTGGCAAGCCGCGAGCGAATGGCCGAATGTACCGTGACGCTGACCCGGGGCTGCAGAATGCCGTAGCCGGTTTTGACGACGCGCGTCCGGGGATCGATGATGGCGCGGTTGAGCGGGTGTGCCATGGCTCCGATGAGACTGGCGGCTGATCCGCGTGGAAGCTGGGAGTCGGAGTCAAGCGTGAGCACGTAGCGAATGTTCTGGAGGACGTCCAGATTGCCGGCCTTGATTGGAAAGGCATCAAATTCGCCGGTCAGCAGCTTGTTCAGATCAATGAGCTTGCCGCGCTTGCGCTCCCACCCCATCCACGCACCCTGCCTGCGATTGAAGATGCGATGACGATGCAGCAGGAGAAAACTTCCCTTGCCTGCTCCGGCATATTTGCGGTTCAATCCATCGGCAAGCTCCACGGCCAATTCCACCAGCGGATGGTCGTCGCGCAGGTTGGGTTTGCTGACGGAATCGGGCAGGTCGGTCAACAGGGCAAAGTGGAGATTGGCGTCGCGATTGGCGAGATAGCGTACTTCAAGAGTTTGGAAAAGATCCCGCACCTGATCCGGACTGAGCAACAGGGTTGGCACCGCAACCAGCGTTGCGCACTCTGCCGGCACTGCGGCACGAAAGTCCAGACGCGGCAGGGGAGAAGGCTCAAACGATGCGCTGACCAGCGTATTCACAAGCTCCACGGCACATTGGGAGGCAGGAAGAGCAAGCAGAAACAGGCCAAGCAGCAGCTCGGTCCAGACGTGGACGTACCCTGCCAGAGGGAACAGCGGCAGAGCCGTGAACAGGATGGTAAGGATGACGATATTGCCCACATAGAATTCATCCGCCGATGCGCGGATGCTTTCACGCATTCGCCAGAGCATGGGCGGATGATAGCCAATGCGGGTGCGCAGCATGGAAAAACCCTCGGCAAAGAGGTAGCAGCCAATATGCTGTTGCCGTTGGCGCGTGCGAGGATCGGCGTCATCCGCAGCCTTCGCCTGCCGGGCCAGTTCCAGCGCGGCCTGCGCAACTCTGGATTCGCCGAAGTCGGAATACGCTGCGAGAAATGCCACTCTGCGACGATAGCTCTCGCGGCTTTCAAAATCCATTTCGGCAAATGTGCCGGTTGGGTCCTGCTTCAGAACGGCATCGAAGAGGATTCTTGGCTCGAGTACGGAGGCCCAGTCGATCCAGCCCACCTGGCGGAGACTCATCAGGCAGTGGAGCGTCCGTTGTGCGACATCTTCGCAGTCGGCCGCATCCAGCAGCACGGGAGCATCGTGCAGAATCGACTCCAGCAATGCAAACTTCAGGAAGATGGGCAGCTGCCAGATTTCCTTGTAGAGCAGCGGCTCATAGGTCTGAAAGGCGTCCACATATTCCAGCAGGGATGGCAGTGTGAACTGAGACTCCACCTGCTCGAGGTAGAGCTGCATCAAGCCAGCCACCCGCGGCTCCTCCCGCTGCAGCAGGCTCAATCTTGGCAGCTTGTCCGATTCGGTGGGTAGATCCACGAGTGCGGAATGCAGCAGCTTCAGGCTTTTGCGCAACTCCGCAACTGCCTGACCGCGAAGAGGCTGATGCGAAGGGGTGCTGTCGATGGGCAGGCGCACAAAGGCCCTGTTCAGCTTGCGCATGGCGATGCGCATGGCGTCGGTACGCTCTGAAAACGATGAGGCGTTGCTGGGCCAGGGAATCACTTCCCAGCCGGAGGCTGTCTGTGCTGCCGCGTGCAGCTTTTGGATTGTCTGTTGTTCGCGCTGCATTTCTTCCGGTGTTGATGAGCTCATCTCTGGCATGATCCCTCAGCGATAACTGGCTGCCTGCATCTCAAACATGGAGGCGTAACGACCGCCTGCAGCCATCAGTTGTGGATGTGTCCCTTCTTCGACCAGCCGACCGCCTTCGAGAACGACAATGCGATCCGCCATGCGAACGGTGGAAAATCGATGCGAGATCAGCAGTGCCATTTTGTTGGAGGTGAGATCGGAAAACCGCTCAAAGACCTCCATCTCGCTACGGGCATCGAGCGCGGCAGTGGGCTCATCGAGAATCAGAAGCTGTGCGTCGCGCAGATAGGCACGAGCGAGCGCGAGCCGCTGCCACTCCCCTCCGGAAAGATCGACACCGCCTTCAAAACGTCGCCCGAGCATTTGATCGTAGCCATGCTGCAGCTTGGCCACCACGCTGGCTGCCAGGCTTTTCTCCGCGGCATCCTCAATCTCTTCGAGTGTGTGCGGAATCTCCACGCGACCGACGGCAATGTTTTCCCGGGCAGTCATCTCATAGCGCATGAAGTCCTGAAAGATGACGCCAATCTCGGCATGCAGATCGTCCAGATCATAGGCGCGAAGATCCACTCCATCCAGCAGAATTTCCCCTTCCGTGGGATCGTACAACCGGGTGATCAGCTTGACGATGGTTGTCTTGCCTTGTCCGTTTTCACCGATCAGTGCCACGCGCTCGCCGGGCGCGAGTAGAAAGTTGAAGTCGCTGAGCACTCTGCGCGTGGTGCCGGGATAGGAGAACGAGACATTGCGAAATTCAAATCCGCGCCGGATCGGCCTGGGTACCCGCAGACCATTGGCGACGGATTCCACACGCGGCTTCATGGCAAAGAATGCAAGCAGGTCCGTGAGAAACAGCGCCTGATCTGCGACGCCCGAAGCGGTGGAAAAGACCATCTGGATGTTGCTCATCGCCTGGAGAATCGCGGTTGTGATGAGCGTGAGATCGCCGACCGTATATTGGCCCTGAATGGTCCGATAGATGCTGACGCCATAGGCTGCGTAGTAGCCCAGCTGGCCGAGGATGGCAAGCAGTCCGCCCCAGAACAGTCGCCTGCGGTTGAGATCGACGTTGTCGTGATAAATCTGCAGCGAGATGGCGCTGAATCGCTCTGTGAGGTAGTGGCTCAGGTTGAAGAGCTTGAGCTCCTTGGCCGCTTCCTTGCTGGCTCCCACCTGCCGCAGGTAGTCCATCTGTCGTCGCAGTGGCGTCTGGCGCAGATTCTTGGCGTAGGAGAGAAACGCGAAATGGCTTTCCCCAAGAAATGCCGGCACAATGCCCAGTACGAGCAGGGCGAGCAGCAAGGGCGAGTAGCGCACCAGAACAGCGGAAAACGCAATGGCCGTGACCGACTGCTGGATGAGCCGACCCATCATCTGGATCATGGCCAGACGATCGGTTGCCTGCACACGCGCACGCTCCAGCCGATCATAAAAGACCGGGTCCTCATAGACGGTGACGTCCAGTGCCGCGGCCTTGCGCATCACCTCCACGCTGACGTGGTGGGTGTAGCGGTCTGCCAGAAGACTGTCGAAATAATCCACGAGGCGCAATAGAATTCCGATGGCGACAGAGAGCAGCATCTCTGCGGCCACCAGCCACCAAAAGTGTTTGGGGAGGGGTTCGTGCAGTCGAATGTGGTTGACGCCGTCAATGATGAATCGGCCAATGATCCCGATTCCCACGGGCAAAAAAGCAACCACGATACGAATGGTGATATTCCAGAAGACGACCGAAGGCCCGGACTCCCAGACGAACCGGAGCACAGGCGGGATGTTACGCAGCGCCTGAATGCGCTCTGCCCAGGCGCGACCGGAAGACGCAGCCTGAGGCATGGGTGTGCTGGAATCAACCGAGGCCTGCCCTGTGTTTTTCGACATGCTTTCCCTCGAAAACAATGGCAACCCGCAGAGAGCTCTGCGCAAGGACAACAAAGAGGGAGCGCGAACTAACTCCCCGGAATATCTTCATTGTAGCGTCATCTTGCGCGTCATGCCGGTGTTCGATAAGGCGGGCGCTCGTAATGCTGAAAGCCCGCCTTCTGCATGCCGCGCATGGCCTCTGGATTACGCATAAACGTACTCCACACGAAGCCGGTCCTGGCATTCTCCGCCATCAGCATGGTGATTCCCGTATCGATTCCGACCACGTCGGTATCGAACCAGCCGGTGAGCGGATTGAAGGCATCAACAAAACCGTATTGCGACCAGGCTTGGGGATAGTGATCGTAGATGGTGCGCAGGACTCGCATGGTCTCTGCCGGCAGGAATGGCAGCGAGCCGGCAGCAGCGCAGGGAACAATGCTGCCATCAATGGGGCCTGTTGCCGGAGGTCCGCCCCAGACAGTGTAGCCATGCACGGAATCCGAGGCGGTAATTCCCCATAAAGCATGGGTGTAGTCGGGAAAGCGCGTGTTCATGTCCACGCAGAATCTGCGGTGGGCCTCGGTGGCAAGAATGGAGTTTTCAAAGTAATCGGCAAAGTGATCGCGCTTGTTGCGGAAATCAAACCATGCCTGGGAATATTGATGCACGAACAGCGGCGCATAGGAGCCGATGTAGCGCAGCCCGTCGTACTCGAAGAGGGTGCGCTTCCATGCGGTCCATGCGTCGGCATGCAGGGGATGCGTGGCCGATCCCATGCCGAGCAGATAGATCATCATCAGTTCGCTGTAGTCATCCCATCGGCTGGCCAGAAACCCAAACTCCGGCGTCCATCCCATGGGCAGGATGGCCGTGTCCTCCGAGAGCCAGGACCAGTCCACGCGATCATAGATGGCCTGCGCGAGCTTGCGGATATCCTGGTCCGGAAAGTGCGCCTTGCACATGAGCACGCCGCAGAGAAGGATGGCCGTATCCACGGATGAGGCTTCCGCATCCCAGATTCTTTCGCCTGTATTCAGATTGGCGAAGTGATAGTAGAAGCCGCGATGCGT
>JAKBAG010000216.1 GCA_021809235.1 Acidobacteriota bacterium | reverse complement strand
CGAGCTTGGTGCTGACAATATAGTTTGGTTTGGCGGCGGATGCCTCGCCGTGCTCTGCCTGCTGGTAGAGTGCCTCGAATGCAGCCCGTCCCAGCGCGTGCCGTGACAGGCCGATTGTGGTGAGCGGGGGCAGCGTGTATTGGGTGAAGGCGATATCATCCAGGCCGATGACGGACAGCTCCTCTGGAACACTCAGCTTGGCCTGATGCGCAGCGTGGAGGACGCCGATTGCGGTCATGTCATTGGAGCAGATGACAGCGGTGGGCCGGTCCTTGAGGCGCAGCAACTGCTGCATCCCGCTGACGCCGCCTTGCAGGGTATGATCGGCCTCCACAATCCACTCCGGACCAATCTTCAGCCCGCAGGCGGCCGTGGAGTCTTGAAAGCAGTGCAGACGTGTACCGGCTGAGTGAAGGGTGTGTGGACCAGCCAGAAAGCCAATTTTGCGGTGCCCCAGTGCAACCAGATGATCCACCGCCTCGCGAATGCCGGTGGCATAGTCGATCGCAAGCGTGTGCACCTGCGGATTGTCTACCTGAAACTCCGCCAGCACCATTGGAATGCCATGCATCGACAGCTGATCCAGAACGGACTCCTCGCTGCCGAAGGTGAGCACGGCCACGCCCTCCACCTTGCGCTCCAGCATGCGCCGCACAATGCGCTCGATCTGGGCGGCATTCTCGATCTTTCCGGTGCTTACCAGTACCTCATAGCCCTGCGCGACAGCAAACTCCTCAAAGCTGGCAATCAGCTCCGGAAAGAAGGGATTGGTGATGTCCTCGACGATGATGCCCACGATGCGGCTGCGACCCGAGACCAGGCTGCGGGCATGGGTATTGGGAAAGTAGTTCAGCTGTTCGATGGCCTGCCAGACGCGCTTGGATAGCTTTTCACTGACAGCTGAGGAGCCATTGATGGTGCGCGAGACCGTGGCAATAGAGACCCGTGCCAGCGAGGCGACAGTGCGGATGTCGGTCTTTTCCTTGGCGACAGTGCGAACGCTTCGAGGACTCACCCCGTCATCCTATCGCCTGTACATACCCCTGCGCTAGAAAAATCCTTCATTCGCAGTTCTTTGCGCGTTCGTTTTCCCTTATGCGCACACGAATGCGGATGCCTGTTCCTGTCATGTTGTCTGTTGCATGGGTGGTAGTACCCAACCACTAGCTATCGCCAACACCGCTCGCCGGCGAGCAGCGGGAGCCGCCACCGCGCGAAGGCGCAGTGGCGGGATGCCATGTCCTTAGGCTGTGGTCTTCGAGCAGAGCTCATCGAAGGCGCGGGCCAACTCGCCGGCAATCTGCGGAGCGGTGGCTGCTTCAATCACGTAGCGCTGCATCAGGTAGACCAGCTTTCCATCGCGCAGGATGGCAATGGCGGGCGAGGTTGGCGGGTGGCCTTCAAAGTAGGAGCGGGCGCGTTCAGTCGCTTCACGGTCCTGGCCGGCAAAGACGGTGATCGAGCGATCGGGAAGCGTGCTGTGTCCCAGTGCCAGTCGCACACCGGGGCGCATCTTTCCTGCTGCGCAACCGCAGATTGAGTTCACCACCACCATCGTCGTGCCAGGCTGCTGCAGCGCTGCATCCACTTCCTCTGCAGTGCGTGCCTCCTGAATGCCGGCGCGCGTGAGTTCCTCGCGCATCGGGATCACCATAATCTCTGGATACATCGTGCCTCCGGCGGAGAGAAATCTCCGTTATTTCCAGTGTACCGGGGGATGGCTCTCTGCGCCGCAGACTTCGGCTTCTTGCCGCAATCTGGTATAGCCTGACTGTAACGATGAACCCCAAATCCGGTTTGCATCTGGAAGAAAATCGCCCATTGGCACCATTGACAACCCTTGGACTGGGCGGTCCGGCACGTTGGTTTGTTGCTGTCTCCTCGGAAGCCGAACTGGTGGAAGCACTGGAGTGGGCCAATGGTCTGCAATTGCCGGTGTTTGTGCTCGGCGGCGGCAGCAACCTCGTCGTCTCCGATGCGGGTTTTCCGGGGCTGGTGGTGCAGCCTGCGCTGCGCGGCATCTCACGTACCTTCCAGGGGGACCAGTGCATTCTGCGTGCCGCTGCGGGGGAATCCTGGGATGCCTTTGTGGCTGAAGCTGTAGCCATGGACTGCGCCGGAGTAGAGTGCCTGGCGGGAATTCCCGGCACAGTGGGGGGCACGCCGGTGCAGAATGTGGGAGCCTATGGGCAGGAGGTGGCCGACACCATTCTGCGCGTCCGCGTGCTGGATCGCTCCACACTCCAGTTCCATGAGATGACGGCCGCAGAGTGCCACTTTTCCTATCGCCAAAGCATTTTCAATACCACGGCTAGGGATCGCTACATCATTACAGCGGTCGAATACGGATTGCTGCCGGGCGGCGAGCCCAGCATCCGCTACGCCGATCTGGAGAGAGCCTTTGCCGGAAGCTCCAGGCCCACGCTGACCGAGGTTGCCGACACGGTCCGTGCCATACGCCGAGGCAAAGGCATGCTGCTTGTCTCCGGCGATCCGGATACCATGAGCGCGGGAAGTTTTTTCCGCAATCCGATCGTTTCTGCGGAGCAGCATGCCGCACTTGCCCGCCAGCTGCACAGCGAGCCGCCCTGCTACCCGGCATCCCCCGGTTCGGTGAAGATTCCAGCAGCATGGCTGCTGGAGCAGGCAGGATTTGTCCGAGGCTACCGCATGGGCCATGTCGGCATCTCGTCGCGCCATACGCTGGCGCTGATCCACAGCGGCAACGGCACTACGGCGGAGCTGCTCGCGCTGCGGGATCGCATTGTGGCTACCGTGGAGCAGCGATTCGCGATTCGGCTGGAGATGGAGCCGGTGCTACTGGGCTTCTGATTCAGGCTTGCTGCAGTCGAGCAAGAAGCCGTCTGCGCTCTTCATCGAGTACTTCCATTGCAGGCCCCTGGGCCACGATGCGTCCTGCCTGCATGCGGAGGACCTCGGCCTGTGTGCGCAGAGCATCTGCGGCATCATGCGTGACGAGAATGGTCTGGATGCCATGCGTGCCGAGCCAGTGGAGCATTGCCGCCATGGTGCGATCCCGGGCCACGGTATCCAGTGCGGAGAGCGGCTCGTCCAGCAGGAGCAGCTCCGGTCTGGGAGCCAGTGCGCGGGCCAGTGCGACCCGTTGCGCCTCTCCGCCGGAAAGCGTTGCCGTGCGTCGATCCGTCAGGGCTTCGCCTCCCACCAGTGCCAGCGACTCCGCGATGCGCTGCACGCGTTCGGTTTCACTCAGTGACCGCAGTCCAAAGGCAACGTTGCGGGCAACGGATATCTGCGGAAACAGCGATGCCCGCTGTCCAGCCATGGTCATGCCTCGTTTGCCCGGGGGCAGATGCAGACGACGGGTGGTATCCGTGAGCAGGCGACCATGCAGGCTCACGCGTCCTCGGTCGGGTTTCGCCAGTCCCGCCAGGATGCGCAGCAGCGTACTTTTGCCCGCACCAGAGGGACCGAAGACAACGGTGAGCGGAGCGGTCAGCTGGCAGACAGCCTGCAGATGAAAGCCTCCGGCGCAGGCGTGCAGGTCCAGTTCAATCATGTCCACCTGCCCTTGCTGGCCGGGCATAGAGCACCAGCAGTGCCGTGAGGGAAATGCCCAGCAGCGCCAGGGATGTCTGATTGGCTGCCTGCTGGTTGAAGTCCTGCACCTGATCAAAGAGGACGATCGAGAGCGTGCGGGTTGCGCCGGGAATATCTCCGCCCAGCATCAGTACCACGCCGAACTCACCCACCGTGTGCAGAAAACTCAGTAGCCCGGCGGTGAGCAGGGAGCGACCAGCCAACGGCAGCAGAATCTCTCGCGTGATGCGTAGCGGTCCGGCCCCCAGCAGCCTGGCGGCATCGATCATCTCTTCGGGCACGGAGCTGAATCCTGCCACAAGCGGCTGGACGGCGAATGGCATGCTGTACAGTGCAGAGCCCACAACCAGCCCGGCGAAGGAAAAAGCCAGCGGATGGCCGAGCAGGGCAGCGATGGCGCGTCCCGGAGCCGTGCGGTTGCCCAGAAGCACCAGCAGGTAGTAGCCCAACACCGTGGGCGGCAGCACCAGCGGCAGCGCAGCCACGGCCTGCGCCAGTGCCCGGAAGCGCGAGCCACTCAGGCGTATCCAGGCCGCAAAGGGAATGGCAACCAGCAGCAGAATCCCCATGGTCACCGTTGCCAGCCGAAGCGTGAGTCCAAGTGCCTGCCAGTCCATAGGGCTATTGCGCCTCTCGGGTGGATGGAGCTACCGCCTGCAGTCCGCTGCGGACAAGCTGCTGCTGCACCGCAGGGGTAAGCAGAAAATCCAGCAGTTGCCGGGCGTGGGCAGAGCCGTTCGCGTGTGCCAGCACGACGGCTCCCTGGGTGATCACCGGGTAAAGCTGCTGCGGAACCACAAGGAAGCTGCCTGCGGAGCGCAGCGCCGGAGTCATGGCCGCAGTCTGGGAGATCAGACCGGCGTCGGCATTTCCGGTCTCGGCAAACTCTGACGCCTGCGCAATGTTGACCGCTGTGACAAGCCTGGAGCGCAGGGCGGAGGCCAGTCCCAGGCGGCTGAGAACCGCCATTGCGGCACTTCCATAGGGTGCGCGGTACGGGTCGGCAATAGCCAGCCGCTTCAGCTGCGGATCACGAAGCAGGTCGAGCGTGGGGCGGGGCCAGCGGGAATCCTTTCGCGTGAACAGCACAAGCACGCCATGCGCGTACGGTACCGGTCTGGAGGTGGTACCGAGTCCGGCTGCAATTACCCGGGCCGGGTACTGCATGTCGGCAGACAGAAAGAGATCGAACTCCGCTCCGTTCAGAATCTGCGCCGTAAGCGCCGACGAGGATTCGAAGGTGGCCGATGCCGGAATGCCCGTCTGCTGCGTGAAGGCATGAAGAACAGGCGGCAGCACGGGCTGCAGATCAGCGGCTGCGGCAATGCGCAGTGGCCGGCGCGTCGGTTGGGCAACTGCATTCGAGCAGAGCAGGAGCAGCAGTGCCAGAAACCATCCTGCATCCTGCCCGAATCGTGTGCACAACGGTTGTGAAAGGGTCTTCCCTGGGACCGACAAATGCATTCTGGTTTTTCTCCGACTTTCGAATGCCAGGAGGCTGCGCATTTCAGGCTGCTTGCTGGTAGGCTAACACTTAAGATGAGCGATAATCTGCATAAGCTCCGCTGTTTTGGCTGCGGCCAACTTATACAC
>JAKBAG010000215.1 GCA_021809235.1 Acidobacteriota bacterium | reverse complement strand
CGCTCGACAAGCATCCGGACAGCGTGCCGCTCACCGCACAGCTAGCCGCCGTGCTGGTTGCCGAGGACAAGGCCGAAGCCATTCCGCTGCTGGAAAAGCTGCACACCGGCAACCCCGCCAATGAAGAGGTCACCCGCATGCTGGCCCGCGTCAAGGCCGATGCCGGCGACTTTGCCGCTGCCGACGCCCTCGATCAGGCGCTGCTCAAGCTGCATCCCCACGATGCCGACCTGCTGACCAGCCATGCCCAGAATCTGATCCGCCTTGGCCAGACCCAGGCCGCCTTTGGCGTCTTCGAACAGGCCGCAGCAGCCGACCCGAAAAATGCCGACGCCTGGACCGGACTGGGCTTTGCGGCATCCGAACTACATCGGCCCGATCTCACCATTCAGGCCCTGCTGCAGCGCAACAAGCTGGTACCGGAAACGGCTCCGGTGGATTTTCTACTGGCCACGGCCTACGACCGTATCCACGACAAAAAATCCGCCATTCTCTACTATCAGCAGTTCCTCACCCTCGACGGCGGCAAGCTCAAGGATCAGGAGTGGCAGGCCCGCCAGCGCATCGATCTGCTGCAGCGCGAAAAGTAAAGCCGGTTGCAGAGCAAGCTGTTGCATCTGTGGATCGGCTCGCAGCCAGCCACAGCCCCTAAGCCAGCAGCTTCATCCATCCGGTCGGCGGCAGGTCCGGCACCAGAATCTTCCGCGTATCGCCCTGGCTGCGGCAGATTGCCTCCGCCGCCAGATACCCGCTGCGCACCCCACCCTCCATCGTCGCCGGCCAGCCGGTCTGCACCCAGTCTCCGGCCAGAAAGCATTGCGGCCACGGAGACGCGGCGTCCGGCCGAATCGCGTCAATGCCCGGCGGCACGCCAAAGGTGGCACGCACTTCCTTCACCAGCACGCTCTTCACCACCCGCGCCGTGCTCACCGCAGGAAAGAACTCCGCCAGCTGCTGGAGGGCACGCGCAATGGCCTGCTCCCGTGGCAGCTCGGCAAACTTCCGGGAAGCACTGATCACCAGCTCCACATAGCTGCCCTCGCCACTCCGCAGCGGCTGCCAGCGGGATTTGTGATACATCCAGTGAATCTCCCGGTCCAGCAGCACCGCGTGGTCCAGCTCGGTAATCGTACGATCAAACCACAAATGCACGCTGCAGATGGGCCAGTGCGTCAGTCGGCTCAGCCGATCCCTCAGACCCTCGACCCCGGCCAGTTGCGGCATCGCCGGCAGCAGCTTTGCCATCGCCTCAAAAGAGAGTGCCGGCACCAGGTAGCGCGTCTCCATCTGCTGCCCGTCGCAGTCCACCGTCCATCGCCGCCGGGCCGTATTCCACTGCGCCCCGCGCACGCTGCGCCCATGCACCAGCCGGCCGCCGCGCTCCTCCAGATAGTGGCCCACCCCGGCATACAGCTCGCTCAGCGGAACCCGGCTCATGCCCATGGCACCGGCCTGCGCCGAGTTCAGAAACAGCTCGCGAATCACCTTCTGCGCGTAGCTGACATCAATCGCATCCAGATCGGCATTCAGTGCGCTGGCAATCACCAGCTCCCAGAATCGCCTGCGCGCGCCCTCTGTCTGCCGTTGCGCCTTCAGCCACTGTGCCAGCGACCGGCCCGCGCGCTGCTCGCGCAGCATCATCTGCCCCATCGCCCAGATCAGCGCAGCCTTGTCCGCAGCGGAAAAGCACTGCGCCCGCAGAATCCCCGACAGCCCGTGCATCGGCGCCGGCAGCCCCGTCGGCTGCAGCACGGATCGCCTGCCGCCGGGCTCGATCAGCGTCATCCGGTCGTCCCAGAAGATCTGCTCCTCCACGCCCAGCCGCCGATACAGGTCCACCAGATTCGTGCAGCAGCCAAACAGCACATGCTGGCAGTTGTCGATCGTCTCCCCGGCGCCGGGATGCAGATACGACGAGGCGCGACCGCCCAGGTATCCGCGCCGCTCCACCAGCGTCACGGTAAAACCGGCATCCGCCAGCGCGCAGGCTGCCGCAATCCCGGCCACGCCGCCGCCCACCACCAGTGCTGAGTTGTCGCGCTTCTTCCCTTGCTGGCTGGCCATCTGTCCGCTATCCTCTGCCCGGCAGCAGGCGCACGCCGCCCATCCACACCAGTCCCACCGCCAGAATCAGCAGTTTCTGCCAGGTGGGCACAGAGATGCGTTGCGCCATCACCTCATAGCGCTGGCTGCGAATGCGCCGCAGCAGCCGATGATAGATCGTCACCAGCACCCACAGCGCCGGCCGGCTGATCCAGTCAATCCGCGGCAGCAGTTCCTGCGCCGCCCCATACATCTGCTCGGCCCGCTCCGCCACGGCGGCCAGCAGCGCGCGCTCGGCCTCGGTTACCGTCGCTGCCGGATGATGCAGCAGATCCTCGACCGCCACTCCGTGCCGCTCCAGCTCGCGCAGCGGCAGATAGACGCGATTCCGCTCCGCATCCTCCCGCACATCGCGCAGAATATTCGTCAGCTGGAAGGCAATGCCCGTCTGCTCGGCCAGCTTTTCCGCTCCCGCATCGCGGTAGCCAAAGATGCGGATGCACACCAGCCCCACCACCGATGCCACCAGATAGCAGTAGCGATCCAGCTCCACATAGCTGGGGAAGGTATCCGGTCGTCCGGCGCGGCTTGCCTCCGTCTCGTCCAGATCCATCGTCGTGCCCGCCACCAGCTCATCCAGCAGCGAATACGGAATCGCAAACCGACGCGCTGCATCCCGCACCGCCACAAAGACCGCATCCTGCGTCTGTGCTCCGTCGCGCACCCTGCGCCAATCCTCCAGCCACGCCGCCAGCATCTGCCTGCGCTCGGCACGCGCAAAGGATTCATCATCCGACAGATCATCGGCCCGCCGCATGAACGCATAGATCGCGCACATTGCATCCCGCCGCGCCGCCGGCAGCGCCACAAAGGAAAAGTAAAAGTTCTTGGCCTCGCGCCGGGCAATCGCGCGGCACTCGGCATACGCGCTGGCCAGGGTCTCCGGATCCACGCCGCCACTCCGCGCCACCGTCTCGCTGGCTGCACTCATGCCGCTCGGCCTCGCAGTCGCAGCCCCGGCAGGAACTTCCCCGTCACCGCCCGCAGCGCAAGCGCCAGCTTCGTGCGTTTGGAGATAGCCGGCCGCGCGCGCAGCACGTCGTAATCCGACTGCTCAATCGCGCGCAGAATCTCCAGTCCCCCGCGGCTGAACAGATCCAGATCCACCGCCAGGTCCCGGTCCACCTGCCCGATCAGCGGCAGCCCCTGCTCAAACATTGCCCGCGCCGCATCCGTCATCTCGCGCAGCAGCGCGCGAAAGGCATCCGTGGCCGCATGGCTGGCCAGCATCGCCTCGGTCACCCCATGCCGCGCCATCGCATCCTGCGGCAGATAGATCCGTCCGCGCTGCTCCAGATCCGGCCGCACATCCTGCCAGAAGTTTGCCAGCTGCAGCGCCGAGCAGGTGAAATCCGAAAGCCGGAAGCGCTCCGCATCCCGATATCCGCAGACGTACAGCACCAGATGCCCCACCGGATTCGCCGAATACCGGCAGTACTCCAGCACCTCATCCATCGTCCGATACCGCGTCACCGTCTGGTCCTGCCGAAAGGCCTTCAGCAGATCGGCAAAGGGCGTGATCGGAATCTGGCAGGCGCGAATCGTCTCCGCCAGCGCCACAAAGACCGGATGCCGCACCTGGCCGCGATAACAGGCCTCCAGTTCGCCCTGCCAGAAATCCAGCAGCGCCAGCGCCTGCTCCGGGCTGCTCACCTCGTCGCCCAGATCATCCGAGACGCGGCAGTAGGCATAGATCGCATGAAAGTGCGGCCGCAGCTTCTCCGGCAAAAACCACGAGGCCACATGGAAGTTCTCATAATGCGTCTCGGCCAGCCTGCGACACCAGGCCATCGCCTCGGCCACAGTCGGCGCAGCCTCCGGCATGCGATAGCTCTCCGGCAGCGCCGCCCACCCCTGCCGCAGCAGTTGCTCGCGTTCGGCCTCACCCGGCATCGTCGTCTCCGCAGAACTCATGCCTTTATCCTACCCTCTGGCCCGCCCGGCAGAATCACGGTTTTCAGCCCCTTCCAGTCGTGAAACAGCTGCTGCAGATCGGCCAGTCCCGCCTCGCCGCTCAGCAGCATTCCGGCCCGGAAGCGACCATCGGCCAGCAGCGCCAGGGCGCGTCGGCAGACCTCCGGCCGGTGGTGAAAGGTCGCCTTCAGCGTCAGGTCGCCATAGTGCAGCCGATTCGTATCCAGTGTCACCACCGTGCCCGCCGCCGGTCCGCCGAAGAAGTTCACCGTCCCGCCGTTGCGCGTCATGGCCACGGCCTGCTCCCAGGTCTCCGGCGTTGCCACCGCCTCAATCGCCAGATCCACACCGCGCTGCTCCGGAGTGCAGTCGCGCACGGCCTGCACCACATCCGTGGCCACACCCGTCTGCACCACCTCGGCCGCGCCGAGCTCCCGGGCAAGCGCAGCCTGTCCGTCATGCTTCACCACGGCAATCAGCCGGCATCCAGCCAGCACCGCCAGTTGCATCGCCATCAGCCCCAGCGGTCCGGCGCCAATCACGGCCACCGTATCCCCGCCGCGCGCGCCCGAATCCTCCCAGGCATGCAGCGCACAGGCCAGCGGCTCGGTCATCGCCGCATGCGCCATCGTCATCCCCGCCGGAATCCGCACCATATTCCGTGCCACAATCCGCGCCGGAACCCGCATGTACTCCGCATACGCGCCATTGTGAAACAGCAGATCGACACAGAGATTTTCCTGCTCGCGCTGGCAGAAGTAGCAGCTCCCGCACGGCGCCGAATTCAGCGCCACCACCGCATCGCCCAGCGCGAAGCCTTCCACCCCGGCGCCCAGCTCCACAATCGTCCCCGCCACCTCATGGCCAAACAGCGCCGGCGGCTGAATCATCTTCGCGTGATAGCCCCGGCGAAAGACCTTGCGATCAGTCCCGCAGGTCAGCGCCGCATCCACGCGCAGAATCACCTCGCCCTCGTGCGCATGCGGCGTCTCCACCGCCTCCACGCGGATCTCCTCGCGTCCATACAGCACCGCCGCCTGCATCCGCTCCGGCAGCCCGCCGCGCACCGCCTCCATCCGCTCGCTCACCTTGCCTCCGGCTCAATCATGATCTTCATCGACTGCGAGCTCGGCTGCGAGGCCACGCGAATCGCCTCCACCGC
>JAKBAG010000214.1 GCA_021809235.1 Acidobacteriota bacterium | reverse complement strand
AACTCAATTCCCCTTTCCCAATCTGCTACGGTGCGCCCAGAGTCCAAGCCCTGGATTGGCAATAAAAAAGATATCTTCGCCTGCGACGCGGTTATGGCCCGCGCTTCTTTGTTCTGGCTGGTAGATCTCCAGCATCTGTTTCAAATCGGCATAGGCAAAGCCAACGCCTTCGACTTCCTCGCGCGAAAGCCCGCCCGGGCACCAGACGATCCGGAATCGTCCCTCTGAGGAACCATGGATCAGGTGAGCGGCTGCGCTCAGGTCCGCGGCCAGTTCGGGATGCTCCGCCACGGCCTGCAGCGTAGCCGGTGTGCCGCGGTAGCCATAGCGGCGAATCAGCGCGTCGATGGTCTTGTCTTCGCCGAACTCGCGGACACCTGGCGCCAGAATGATCAGCTCGGCATCATCGGCCAGCGCCATCCGCGTGCGATAAATGGCCTTGTTCCCCAGCCAGGTGCTGTGAAACTCTTCCGGGTCCAGGTAGACGACGGCCTTGCGAATGGGCTCGGCAACCAGCTCGAAGTTCACTTTCAGGCTGAGTTCCGCCGCCAGATGGAAGCACTCGACATCATCGCCGATAAAGAGGCCGCGCACGGCCAGCCCACCAGTGACTCTGCGGCTGACTACTGTCAACACGTACACGATCGGCATCTGACTGAGGAAGAGATCGGAGGCATGGTTCAGCACGTTGCGCACCGGATTGACGGCGCGGCCCATGATGCGCTCCATGCCATAGACGGCTCCCAGATAGTGACTGCGATTGATCCCCTCGCGCCCGCCGGTTCCCACAAGAATGTTCTTGTTGTAGTTGGCCATGCCGATGACCTCATGGGGCACCACCTGGCCGATGGAAAGTATCAGATCGTGGCCGCCTCGCGAGAGCAGCCGGTTGACCTGTGCTGGCCACGCGTAATCCACGCGCCCCTCGGACTGCTCCAGCACATACTCACGCGGAACCTCGCCCATGGTTTCTATATCGTTTCGCCAGTCATGGGCACGGAACAGCTCGAGCGGCATGTCCCCGTACATGTGCTGAATCTGCTGCGCAGTCATCGGCGTGTGCGTGCCCAACGCCGGCATCACGGCATCGATGCTGCGCCCGTAGTACTGCCAGGCGATCCGCGTCAGTTCGCCGGCACGTGAGTGGGCGCGGGTCTGGTCCGGAGGAACCAGAAGCACGCGCTGACGCGAACCTAGCTTTTCCAGCGCGCCCACCAGCAGCGTCTGCAACTGTTCACTGTCCAGGTCAATCTCGGGACCGCCCTGTGCACAATACACGCTCATGCCAATTTCTCCACTTCGCGTAATCCCGGAGCAAAGACCTGCAGGACGATCCACGCAGCCAGATAGGCTCCTCCTGCAATGAAAAACAGGCTGGAATAGCTGTGCGTGCGCTCCAGAATGTGTCCTGCATAGTAGGCCAGCAGAGCACCACCGGCGGCGCCGGCCATGCCGCCAATTCCGGTCATTGAGCCCACGGCGCTGCGGGGAAACATATCCGAGGCCGTCGTGTAGAGATTGGCAGACCACCCCTGATGCGCGGCAGCTCCCACGCTGAGCAGGGCAATGGCTACCCATTCGGCATGGACGCGGCTCATGGCCAGAACAGGCAGAACAGCACAGGCACACAGCAGCATTGCGGCCAGCCGTGCATGCGTCGCCCGCAGGCCCATCCGCTGGAATGGCTGCGGCAGCCAGCCCCCGCCAATGCTGCCCACAGCAGATGCGTTATAGACAATGATGAGCGGCAGACCGAGGTGGGAGAGATCGAGGTGGAACTTTGCGCTGAAGTAGGAGGGTAGCCAGAAGAGATAGAACCACCAGATAGGATCGGTCAGGAATTTGGCCAGCGAATAGCCCCATGTTTGGCGGTAGCCGAGCAGCCTCGTCCAAGGGGCGGATGGCCCCATCTGCGCCGCGGCCTCCCGATAAATATGCCGCAGTTCCTCGCCGGTCAGCGTGGGGTGGTCCGTTGGCTTGCGGTAGTTGCGATACCACCAGAGAATCCAGAGCGCGCTGAAGCAGCCGGTGACCAGAAAGGCTGCGTGCCAACCGTAGTGAATCGTGACCCAGGGAACGATGAGCGGCGCCAGAACGGCACCGAGATTGGCGCCGGAGTTGAAGATGCCGGTGGCAAGCGAACGCTCATGCTGCGGAAACCACTCGGCTACGGTCTTGATGGCGGCTGGGAAATTTCCCGACTCGCCCAGTCCCAGCGAGAATCGCGCGATGGCAAACTCCATGACTGTATTCGCCAGGGCATGGCCCATGGCAGACAGGCTCCAGAGCGCCATGATGGCCATGTAGCCCAGACGGGTGCCGACGCGATCCACGAATCTGCCAGCTGCAAGCAGTCCAATGGCATAAGCAAGCTGAAACGCATCCACGATGTAGCCGTATCCGATCTCTGTGAGGCCAATGCTGTGCTCCAGCGTCGGCTTCAAAATCGAGATCACCTGCCGATCCATGTAATTGATGGATGTAGCGGCAAAGAGCATGGCGCAAATGGTCCAGCGCACACGTCCCATGCGCGGGGGGGTGAGCTCCTCAGCCTTCGGATACTGCGCTTCATCCATGCCGTCGCTACCTCTCAAAGCCGATATGCCTGCCTGACCAGACCACAGGTTAACTCCCGGGCGAGTTCGAATGCCTCGTCCATCTCCAGCCGATGTTCAGCGACCAGACGCGCCAGGAAGCTGCAATCCATCCGTCGCGCCACATCATGCCTTGCCGGGATGGAAAGAAACGCGCGCGTGTCATCGTTGAACCCAACCGTATTGTAGAAGCCCGCGGTCTCCGTCACCTGCTCGCGGAAGCGCAACATTCCCTCCGGACTATCGTGAAACCACCACGGCGGCCCCAGCCGCAGGCTGGGATAATGACCGGCGAGCGGTGCAAGCTCGCGACTGTAGGCCGACTCATCCAGCGTGAATAGAATGATCGTAAGCCCAGGCTCGTTGCCGACCCGGTCCAGCAGAGGACGCAAAGCATCCACATAGTTGGTGGGATGCGGAATATCGGCGCCGGTGTCCCGACCAAATCGCGCGTACACCTGACGATTGTGATTCCGCACACTCCCAGGATGGATCTGCATGACGAGACCATCGTCAAGACTCATTTTCGCCATCTCGGTCAGCATCTGCGCACGGAAGATCTCCTGCTGCGCAGCATTGGCACTGCCATCGATGACCTCCGCAAACAACGCTGCAGCCTGACTCTCGTCCAGGTCTGCCGTCTGCGCTGTGGGATGCCCATGATCAGTAGCGGTGCAGCCAAGAGCGCGGAAGCGCTCGCGCGCCTTGCGCAAGGCAGCCAGATATCCACGCCAGTGCTGCGTGTCCTCACCCGTCTGCTCGCCGAGCTCGCGAATCCTCGCGGTAAAACCATCAAACTCGGGATCGACGACCGGGTCCGGCCGAAAGGTGGGCAGAATGCGCCCAGCCCATCCAGAGGCACGAATGGCCGCATGATCGGCAAGAGAGTCCAGCGGGGAATCGGTTGTGGCCAGCACCTCAATGCCAAAACGCTCGTAGAGCGCGCGCGGGCGGAAGGCCTCGGTCTGCAGCAACTCGGCTATCCGGTCATAGTAGAGATCGGCATTGCGCTCGCTCAGCCGCTCTTCCAGACCAAACAACTCCTGGAATGCATAGTCGAGCCACATCCGAGTTGGTGTTCCACGAAACAGATGGTAATGCTGCGCAAACAGACGCCATACCGCACGCGGATTCCTGATTTCCGGCTGGCCAATCTCCAGAGCGTCCATCGATACACCCTGGCTGTACAACATCCGATAGACGTAATGATCGGGCTGCACAAACAACATGGCCGGATTCGGGAAGAACTCGTTGCGGGCAAACCATCCAGCCTGCGTATGTCCATGAGGACTCACAATCGGCAGGGTTCGTACTGATGCATACAAGGCACGCGCTATCCCGCGTACATCCGGGTCAACGGGAAATAAGCGATCCGCATGAAGCAGCATGACAAAGGCTTCCTTTCCAGGAATCGACACTCCGTGGGAGACATATTCACGAGTGGTCTGACCATTCGTGAGGTCAGACCACAAGTATACACATCGAGAAGGGACTTTGTCTTCTTCGAGAAAAGAATTTCTGGCGAACGAAAGAGGCTGTGAATGCTACACTTTTCCTGTTCCAATACCATGGCTCCAAGCCGCGTGGAAAGAATCCGACCTCATGCCACAGAATCCAACCATTACCCCGGAATCTCACCGCACCATGCAAGTGGTCAACCATGTTCGATCCCTGATCGAAAAGGGAACCCTGCAGCCTGGCGATAAACTGCCACCGGAACGTGAACTGGCACGCACACTCAATGTGAGCCGCGCCAGTCTGCGCACGGGCATCGGCTATTTGGCTGCGATGGGGGTGATGAAGATTCGTCACGGCGTAGGCACGTTTGTGGCGGATGGACCGCCAGATCTAGGCAAAGCCTCGCTGAGCTTCATGGGAGCACTGCACGGTTTCCAGTCCTGGCAAATGTTTGAGGCACGCATCATACTGGAATCGAATCTCGCCGCACTCGCCGCCGAGCGCGGCAAAGACGAACACCACGCAGCCCTGGCAGAGGAAGTGGCGGAGATGTTCGCCGCCGTGGATGCACCCGTGGAATACCTGATTCATGATGTGCTGTTCCACCGTATCATCGCGCAGGCATCCGGGAATCCGATCCTGGCGGCGATCATGGAGACCGTCACATCCACCATGTACGATAAGCGTCGCAAGACGGTGGAACGCGCGATGGATCTACGAGAATCGGCAGCTATGCATCGCGAGATCTATCGGGCTGTACGCGGACGCCGCCCCGAAGAGGCACGAAACTTGATGGAACAGCATCTTCGCATGGCACAGGCATCCCAGGGCATGGAACGCCCCGTCGAGCGCCGCAGCACATCCCGAGAGAACACACGCGAGGCAGGAAGAGAGTCCTCTACAGGCTAACTGGGGAGCTGGCACATGGGTTGCAGGGAGTGGACGGGGATGAAAACAGAAGGATGGAAAACAGAAAAGGCCAGTCACTAGGACTGGCCTTTTCTTAAGGATAATGCCGGCGATCACCTAATCTCCCACACAGTTACCCGTGCAGTACCATCGGCCCAACGAGGCTTAACTTCCGTGTTCGAGATGGGAACGGGTGATCCCTCGCGGTATGGTCACCGGCA
>JAKBAG010000213.1 GCA_021809235.1 Acidobacteriota bacterium | reverse complement strand
AGCGCTGGGCCCGATTGTCACAGGGCTCATCCTCGAGAGCTATTTCGAACCGCAGATGCTCAACGAAGCCGGGCTCAGACGCATCCTGGGACGGATCTTCGATGCAATCATTCCGGCTCACCGCTAAAGAAACGGATGTGCGGCAACTGCTCGCGGACGTCTTTGTTTTGTATGTGAAGACAAAGAGCTTCCACTGGCACATGAGCGGGTCATATTTCCGCGACTATCCCCTGCTTCTCGACGAACAGGCAGCCGAAATCTTTGCGATGACCGATCCCATCACCGAGAGAGCTCGCAAGATCGGTGGCTCAGCGCGACCCACATTCCCCTGTGACCATGATCACGGGAATCCTGAGTTGTCTGCTGTTAACTGATTGACGCAACCGGGAACTCTCTACCGGTGCGCTCTGCCGGCGCAGCAGCAGAGGGACCGCATGACTGGTGTAGCGATCAAAGGACATCCAAGTCCGTACGCCTGGACAGCAACCGAGACGATCTCTCAGCTCCGGGGAGATCCTCAACGGGGGCTGACCTCAGCGGACGCTCACAGCCGCCTCGCGAGGTATGGCCACAACATTCTCCAGCGCGCTGACGGCCCGCCGCTCTGGCTGCGGTTTCTGATGCAGTTCCGGGATGTGCAGGTCTACCTGCTGCTTGCCGCCACGTTGGTGTCTCTACTGGTCTGGGCTATAGAAAATGCTGCGGGCCTGCCTTACGAAGCCCTGACGATTGCCGCAATTCTTTTTCTCAACGCGCTCTTTGGCTTCCTGCAGGAGGAAAGAGCGGATCGGGCCCTTGCGACACTGCGACGGATGACTCCCGCTGAGGCGTCAGTGATTCGTGACGGCCAGCCGCAGCGCATAGAGGCGCGCCTGCTCGTTCCCGGGGATCTGCTGGTACTGAGCGAAGGCGACCGCATCGCCGCCGACGCGCGCCTGATTGAGGTAACCGCGTTTCACACGCAGGAATCTGCCCTTACCGGGGAGAGTCTTCCGGTTTCGAAAACCATCAATCCTATGCCCGAAGATGCTGTCCCGGCAGATCGGCGCAATATGGTCTACTCAGGAACGATTGCGGTTTCCGGTCACGCGCGCGCGATTGTCACGGCGACAGGCGCACATACTGAGTATGGCCGCATCGCCACGCTGCTTGAAGAGACTGAAGAACGTGAAACACCCCTGAAGAAGGAACTGGACTGGCTGGGGAAGCGATTAGCCGTTGCCATTACCGTCATCGCCGCCGTGATCATTAGCACGCTTGTGTTCCTGCACGGACCGCAGGACGGCAACATGCTCCTGCATATATTGCTGTTCGGCGTGGCCCTGGCCGTTGCCGCAACACCAGAGGGACTCGCCGCTGTCACAACTGTCGTGCTGGCTTTGGGTGTGCAAAGAATGGCTCGGCGCGGCGCCATCATACGACATCTTGCTGCCGTGGAAACACTGGGTAAAGCCACCGTCATTGCTTCCGACAAGACCGGCACTCTGACCTTGAACGAGATGACGGTGCGCCTGGTCGTGACAGCTTCGGGCCGCGCGATGATTTCTGCCACAGGATATCCGTCCGAAGGAGTCTGGAAAAAGACGTCGGGCGAGGATCTCGATCAGCATCTTCACCATGAGATTCGGGAAACGTTGCTGGTTGCGGCACTGGTTAACAACGCCAGCCTTCTCCAGCAGGAGGGTATATGGAAAATTCAGGGAGATCCGACTGAGGGAGCTCTGCTGGTGGCGGCCGCTACCATGGACATTCGTCTTGCGGATCTTGAGTCCCGATGTCCACGCGAAGGCGAGATTCCGTTTTCTTCCGAACGCAAACGCATGAGCACGCTCCACTGGTGCACGGCCATTCATCTGGCAGCTGTTCCCGGGCCGTTCGTGCTGTTGGCCAAGGGCGCAGCCGACGTGATCCTCGAGCGATGCACACACGAGATGTTCCAGGGACACACCCGTCCGCTCACCGAAATACGCCGCGAACAGATCATTCGCACGCTTGCGGAAATGGCAGGTCAATCTCTGCGGACGTTGGGCATTGCAGCGCGTTCTCTTCCGGCGGATGCCCGGCGCGGCACAGAATTGGAAGAGTCATTCGAAAACGACCTGACATTTCTGGGACTAGTGGGCATGCTCGATCCACCTCGTCCTGAAGCTGCAGCTGCTGTTGCCAAAGCACAAGCCGCGGGCATTCGACCCATTCTGATCACCGGGGATCACGCTGCCACGGCTCAGGCGATCGCGTGCGATATTGGCATTGGCACGAACGCAGGCGTGATCACCGGCAGAGAGCTCCAGGAAATGTCCGACGACGATCTTGCCAGAGCCCTGCAGCGAGTCTCGGTCTTCGCGCGGGTGAATCCGGAACACAAGCTCCGCATCGTGCGAGCCTTGCAGCGCAATGGCGAGATTGTCGCGATGACCGGGGACGGCGTGAACGACGCTCCCGCCCTGAAAGCTGCCGACATCGGCGTGGCCATGGGCATCACCGGCACGGACGTGGCGAAAGAGGCCGCCGATCTGGTGCTGACGGACGACAACTTCGCCACCATTGTGGCGGCCATCGAAGAAGGCCGATGCATTTTCGAAAACATCCGCAAAATTCTGCGCTATCTGCTAGCCACCAACTTCGGGGAGATACTAACGCTCTTCTTCGGCGTTGTGCTTTCCACAGTTCTGCAGAGGCAGATCGGACAGGAGCTCCTGTTGCCGCTGCTGGCGGTCCAAGTCCTCTGGATAAACCTGGTGACGGATGGCGCGCCCGCACTGGCTCTTGGCCTTGATCCGCCCGCACTGGACATTATGCGTCGTCCTCCGATTGCCGCAGGCGCGAAGGCCGTCGATGGGGCCATGATCACGGACATCGTAATCGTCGGCGTGGTGATGGCGGCAGGGACTCTGGGCGTGTTCTTCGGTCACAACGGACGAACCAGTATCGAGAGGCTCCAAACTCTCGCTTTCACCACATTGATCTTTTTCCAACTGATCAACACCCTCAACGCGCGATCCTGCCACCAAAGCGCCTTCAAGCGACTGCTCGGCAACGGCTGGCTATGGCTGGCCCTGCTGGGAACATTCACCCTTCAGGTTGTGGTCCTTAACCTCCCCTTCACAGAGCATGCCCTAAATGTGGTTCCTCTCAGCCTCAGCGACTGGGCGCGTTCTTTCCTTGTCGCCAGCAGTGTGCTTTGGGTGATGGAGGGAGTGAAGTGGTCGCGTCGGCTGCGAGCCTCACCGAACTCGACGGAGGTGCCGGGATGAGCAGAAACGGAGCGACCGTGCAGGCATTGGCGCGACCGGAAGCCGCAGAGAAATGGAAACTGAAGACAGTCGCGCTGTTCCTGCTCACTCTGGCGGTTCTAGTGGTTTGCATTCTCATTTTGTGTCCATTTGTACCGGCCATTACCGGCGCGGTGGTTCTGGCGATCATCACGCACCGGCCGCACCTCTGGTTGCGGGCAAAGATCCGAAGCAGAGCTGCGGCGGCAGGAAGCGCGCTGCTGCTGGTCACCATCAGCATCATCGCTCCGGTACTGCTGCTGGTACAGTACCTGGTCAGGAACGCCATCTCCGGAGCCAGGATGCTTGAGGACGGCCGCGCTCAGCGCGGCTTTGATACGCTGATGGATCACTTTCCCAGCATCGGTACCGCTATTGAACGCAGTTCCGAGTTCATCACTCTCCGTGACGCAGCACAGAAACTAGCCGGATTCGTCACGTCGCAACTGGGTGGGATGCTCAGCAACTCCCTGGCTGCAGTCATTCAAATCGTCATCATGTTGTTTATTCTCTTCTTCCTCTATCGGGACGGAGAGGTTGCCGTCGCTTTCCTGAAGAACCTGCTGCCGCTCGCTGCACCCGAGTCCGATTCCCTTTTGCAGCGGATGGGAGATACCATTCGCGCGACCGTGCTCGGGCGCCTTCTGGTGGCAGTCATCCAGGGCGTTGTCGCCGGTGCCGTCTTCGCACTGCTGGGGTTACACACAGCAATCATCCTCGGACTGCTAACGGCCGTCGTCGGCCTGGTTCCTTCCTTCGGGGCATATTTCGTCTGGGTGCCCGTAGCCGCCTGGCTTGCAATGACGGGCCACTGGCTAAAGATGACAATCCTGCTTGCGGTCGGCTCACTGATTATCAGCACACTGGACAACTTCCTCTATCCCGTATTGGTGGGTTCTCAATTGCGCCAGCACACCGTATCCGTGTTTCTCTCTTTGCTGGGCGGAGTCTGGCTGTTTGGGATTGCAGGTTTGGTGCTCGGACCGCTCGCCTTTTCGACCGCAGAAGCTCTCCTCGCGATCTGGAAAGCAAAAAGCAGTGATACTCAGACATAGACCTGAAATGGGATACATTCTGAAATGTCAGCCGGTATTCCAGCGATCCAAGGGCTGGGGAACTGGGCGTGGAATGGGATTGGAGATTTATGCCCAGAGGCTCGTCAGCACTTGATCAAGCCCTTCCACGACCCAGGGCTTCCGGGTGCCATCAAACCGGCTGTCCTTCGCGGATTCGGTCGAACTCCGTGAACAGATCGCGTATTCGGCCCTCCATGATCCGTTCTCGCGGAAAGTGCCCACCAAATGCTTCAAACGGAGATGACAGCCATTCGTTCTCTTTCGAGGCGACGACGTAATCGTCCATCCGCAAGAGTAATCCGCGGAGGGTTCTGATCCTCATATTCGATTGGTTGGTTCCGCACTCGGCATTCGAGTGGAGCAACGATCGCAATGGCAAGTTCAGAGCTATTGCCATTTGTTCTTGAGTTATGCAGAGTCGTTACCCAGCATTTTCTAGATCATGATTTTCGCCCGCACAAAACCGTCCTGCTTCGGCGGGATCTCGGTCCACTGCGATTGAATCGGTTTTCAGATATGAGTCGCAGCCGACAGGTGTGCTTCCAAACCGATTTTATGAAGAATTTCGTGCGGAGCGAAATATATGGCGCTTTTTCCTGACGCGGGTTCTTCAACTTTCCGATTCGGCTCAGATATCTTGATGACTATAAATGATTTAAGCTTGGCAATATTCTTCGCTTTTCCTGCGCCTTATTTCTGTAAGAGATTGAAAGTATGAGAGTTGGTGGAGGCGGCGGGAGTTGAACCCGCGTCCGAAATCAATGTTAGCCGAGAGACTCCATGCTCAGTCTGTTCCAAGGATTCGCGCCTTCGGCTCAGAACAGACAAGAAACCGACGACACTAGTCCG
>JAKBAG010000212.1 GCA_021809235.1 Acidobacteriota bacterium | reverse complement strand
CGCTGATGGCGGATTCGCGGTCGAGGAAGCTTTGCACGCCGAGGCTGATGCGGTTGGCGCCGCAGCGGACGAGGGCGTCGAGGGTGGCGTCGGCAAGCTGGCCGGGCGCGGATTCGATGGTGATCTCGATGCCCGGCGCGAGTTGGAAGTTGCGGGCGATGGCGGCAAAGATCGCTTCGAAATGATGCGGCGCCAGCAGGACGGGCGTGCCGCCGCCGAAGTAAATGGAGGTGAGCGTGGCGGGCAGTTCGAGGCCCTGCGACCGGGTCCAGGCACGGCTGGCGTCGAGGTCGGCGATGAGGCGGGCGACGTAGCGGTCATGCTGGCTGGCAGGATAGACGCCGGAGGCAAAGTTGCAGTAGGTGCACTTGGAACGGCAGAAGGGGATGGAGAGATAGAGGCCGAAGTCGGCGCTGGCGGACGCGGCAGGCAGGCAGGAATGGCCGGTCTCGCTTAGGGGCTGGTTTGCAGACCGGTTTGCGGTTTGGACGGAGTCTGACATCACTGCTTCCATTCTCCCACCTTGCATTGGCATTGCATGCAGGCATTGCATGCAGCGGACGCGCGTCTACGGACGCGCCATCGGTGGAGGACGGGGAAGTGGTGGCGCTCCCGTTGGTCGCGGGGTGGGGCGATGGGGAAAGGCAACGACAAGGGCAACGGCAAAAGCAAAAACAGCAATGGCAACAGTAGAAGCAGATTCGCTTCGGGGATGACAAACAACGGGGATGGGTGGTTAAGAAATGGAAAGGTGGTTGAGAACGGGATGGGTGGTTGAGAGATGGTTGGTTGCGTGGGGTGTGTGTGTTGGGGGTGGGTTTTGACGGGGTGGGAATGGGGTTGGGTTCGAGGGGCGATTGCGGAGCGGTGGGCGGTTAGGCTGTAGGGGTGATGATCCTGCATGAGCGGAATGTGTATGGGGACTGCGGCGATGCGGCGCGGCTGGAGGCGCAGGTGCGTGCGGACCTGCAGGCGGATGGGAATGCGCTCCAGGCGGCGGACAGCATAGCTGGGGATGGCGGAGCCGGGGACGATGGTGCCGGGGACGGCGTGGCTGGGGATGGCGGTGCTGGGGACGATGGTGCCGGGCGGTGGAGTGTGGAGGCTTGGCGGCTGACGGCGGTGCCGGAGCGGATGCGGGGTGGGCGTGCGGCGGCGGAGGCTGTGTTGCGGGCGGTGGATCCGGAAGGGTATGCGCGGAGCCGGAATTTTCTGGATGGGAGGGTGACGGGGCTGTCGCCGTATCTGCGGCATGGGGTGTTGGCGCTGGGCGAGGTGCGGGATGCGGCGCTGGCGGCGGCAGGTGCGGGTGCGGAAAAGCTGGTGCAGGAGCTGGCTTGGCGGGAGTATTGGCAGCGGGTGTATGTGGCGCTGGATGGGGCGGTGGGTGCGGATCTGGAGGCGGACAAGACGGGGGTGGTGGCGCGCGCCCGAGAGCTGCCGGAGGATGTGCGTGAGGCGCGGACCGGGCTGCGGTGCATGGATGCCTGGAGCGGGCAGTTGCAGCGGAGCGGGTATTTGCACAACCATGCGCGGATGTGGATGGCGGCGTATCTGGTGCATTGGCGGCGGGTGCGGTGGCAGGCGGGTGCGGCGTGGTTTCGGGAGCATTTGCTGGATGGGGATGCGGCGAGCAATGACCTGTCGTGGCAGTGGGTGGCATCGACGTTTGGCAGCAAGCCGTACTTTTTCAATCGGGAGAATCTGGAGCGGTATGCGGGTGGGCGGTTTTGCGAGGGGTGCGCGCTGGCGCGGCGTGGTTGCCCGATAGAGGGCAGCTATGAGGAGCTGGCCGGACGGCTGTTTGGTGCCGGGGCAGAGACGGCGGCAGGGATGGCGACGCAGTCAGGCGATGGGCGTTGGCCGGCCGGGCGGCTGCGTCGCGTGAAGGGTGCGGCGGCGGCGGACAAGCCGGTGCGGCGGCCGCTGATCTGGGTGCATGCCGGGAGTCTGAATCCGAAGCAGGAGGCGCTGCGGCGGTATCCGGAGGCTCCGGTGGTGTTTGTGTGGGATGGGGAGTGGCTGGAGCGGGATCGGGTGAGCGCGAAGCGGCTGGCGTTTGTGGCGGAGTGTTTGCGGGAGATGCCGGAGCGGATGTGGATTGCGCGGGTGGAGCGGGGCGGGTTGGCGGAGCTGTTGCGCGGGCTGTGTGGGCGGCTGGGAGCCGATGGGGTGGTGGCGCAGGAGACGGCCGAGGCCGTGGTGCGGATGCGGGGCGAGCCGGTGGGGTGGATGCGGGAGCCGCGCTTCTGCGACGGGACGGAGGAGCTGGGCGAGCTGGATTTGCGGCGTTTCTCGCGTTTCTGGCAGCGGGTGCAGCGGCAGGCGATGCAGAGCAGCGGATACAATCGATAGCGTAGGTCCCTGACGGATGTTGAGGGGGCAAACGCGGCAGCCGGAGCGGGTTGGAGGGCATTCCAACGGCTGACGGCCGCGGTTGCCGGAGTGCGACTCGGGCAGGGAACAAAGCCAAGGCGGGAAGCGGGACGGCAGGCATGGCAGAGGAACAGGACAAAGCGCGCGCAGAGGAGCAGCCTGGACCGAAGAGCGACGCTGCGGCCAGGCCGCGCGTGAAGACCGACGACGAGATTACGGGCAAGGCCTATGACACGCGGCTGATGCTGCGGTTGGCCGGGTATCTGCGGCCGTATCGGGTGCAGGCTGCGGTGAGCGTGGTGGCGGTGTCGTTGCGCGCGGCCACGGATGCGGCCGGGCCGTATCTGGTGAAGGTGGCGCTGGACCGGTACATGACGCGCGAGGCGCATGTGGGCACCGGGTGGCTGTCGCGGCAGTTGAGCAGCGATGCGCGGGTGGGTGTGGGGCAGTTGGCGCTGCTGTATCTGGCGGTGCTGCTGGTGGCCTATGTGTTTGAGTTCACGCAGACGTATCTGATGCAGTGGACGGGGCAGAAGGTGATGTTTGACCTGCGCCGGGAGATCTTCCGCCATATGCAGCGGATGCATGTGGCGTTTTTTGACACGAATGCGGTGGGGCGGCTGGTGACGCGGCTGACGTCGGATGTGGACGCGATCAATGACATGTTCACGTCGGGCGTGCTGGCGATGATCGATGATGTGTTTGCGCTGACGATCATGGTGGTGGCGATGCTGGCAATGAACTGGCGGCTGGCGTTGCTGACGTTTGCGGTGCTGCCGCTGATTGTGGTGGCGACGAACCTGTTCCGGATCTCGGTGCGGGCCAGCTATCGGCGGGTGCGGACGGCGATTGCGCGGATCAACTCGTTTACGCAGGAGCATGTGAGCGGGATGAGCGTGGTGCAGCTGTTCAACCGCGAGCAGCGCGCGTATGAGGACTTTGAGGCGGTGAACAGGCAGCACATGGTCGCCTTCAAGGACACGATCTTTGCCTATGCGCTGTATTACCCGGCGGTGGAGATTCTGTCGTCGATTGCGATTGCGATGATTGTGTGGCGTGGGGGCGTGGGCGTGATTGGCGGGACGATCACGATCGGCATCATCAGCGCGTTTATCCAGTATGCGCAGCGGTTCTTCCGCCCGATCCAGGACCTGAGCGAGAAGTTCAACATTCTGCAGGCGGCGATGACGGCCTGCGAGCGGATCTTCAAGCTGCTGGATACGCCGTCGCAGATTGAGTCGCCGCAGGTGGTGCGTGCCGGCGACGGATCGAACCGGATCGAGTTTCGGCACGTGTGGTTCACCTATCAGGAGATGAGCGACGAGGAGCGCGCGTGGGTGGCCTCGGCCACGGATGCGGAGCTGGCGGCGCGCAGTGACATTGAGTGGATTCTGAAGGATGTTTCGTTTGTGGTGGAGCCGGGCGAGACGGTGGCGATTGTGGGCCACACGGGCGCGGGCAAGACGACGCTGACGAGCCTGATGATGCGCTTCTATGACGTGACGCGCGGGGCGATTCTGATTGACGGCGTGGATGTGCGGGAGCAGGATCTGGAGCAGCTGCGGCGTCACTTTGCGGTGGTGCTGCAGGATCCATATCTGTTTACCGGGACGATTGCGGAGAATATCCGGCTGGGCGCCGAGGAGATCACAGACGAGCGGATGCGGCAGGCGGCCCGGGATGTGAACGTGCTGGAGTTTGTGGAGAGCCTGCCGAAGCAGTTTGACGAGCCGGTGCTGGAGCGGGGAAATTCGCTTTCGACCGGGCAGAAGCAGCTGGTGAACTTTGCGCGTGCGCTGGCCTTTGATCCGAAGATTCTGATACTGGATGAAGCGACGTCGAGCGTGGATACGGACACGGAGCTGCGGATCCGGATGGCGCTGGAAAAGATGATTGCCGGGCGGACGTCGGTGCTGATTGCGCACCGTCTGTCGACGGTGCAGCGGGCGGACGCGATTCTGGTGATGCACAAGGGACAACTGCGCGAGAAGGGCAGCCATCAGGAGCTGCTGGCCGTGCGCGGAATCTACTACAAGCTGTATCAGCTGCAGTATCGCGACCAGGAGCTGCCGGCAGGGAATGCCGGCGCTGCGCTGCGCGCGGGACTGGATGGCGGTCTGGATGCCGGTGCTGCGGCACTGGCGCACTGAGACGCGCGGAAAGTGCGGCAGGACAGGGGACGGATGAGCGAGCCGGGAAATGCAGGGCCGGGAAATGCAGCGCCGCGCAGTTCGGAGCCGTCGAATTCCGAGCCGTGGATTTTTCTCTCCGCCGGTGAGGCCAGCGGCGAGCACTACGGCGTTCTGCTGATGGACGAGCTGCGGCGCAGGATTCCAGAGGCGCGGTTTTTTGGCATGGGCGGCGCACGCATGGAGGCGCTGGGCTTTGAGCGCGTGGTGCGCAGCGAGGATGTGGCCGTGATGGGGATCACGGAGGTGATCCGGCATCTGCCGCGCATCTATCGCGAGTATCGGCGGCTGAAGCAGGCGATCGGCGAGCGCAGGCCTGCGGCTGCGGTGCTGATTGATTTTCCGGATGTGAACCTGAAGCTGGCCGAGGCGCTGCATGCGGCGGGCGTGCCGGTGATCTTCTTTGTGAGTCCGCAGCTGTGGGCGTGGAAGAAGCGGCGCATCCATCGGGTGAAGCGGTTTGTGGACCGGATGCTGGTGATCTTTCCGTTTGAAGAGGAGTACTACCGGCAGCGTGGGGTGAAGGCGGAGTTTGTGGGCCATCCGCTGGCGGAGCTGCCGCTGCCGACGGCCGGGCGCGAGGAGTTTGCCGCGCGGCACGGGCTGGACGCAGGCCGGCGCTGGATTGGGCT
>JAKBAG010000211.1 GCA_021809235.1 Acidobacteriota bacterium | reverse complement strand
AATCAGAAGCAGCAGCGGCAAGGTCCACTGACGCCAATGTGCCGATACATGCACGGCAAGCCATGTTGCCGCCAGGATGACTAACACGATGGTACATGCCTGCCATACGTCCGGTGCAGGCAGGCGCAGATTGGCCCAGGGCTGCGCGGCAAAATATCCCACCGCCGCCTGTGCGCTGTGCAATAGAACCGCACACAAAGCTGCCGGCGCAAGCGCCAGCGGCTGCCAAAGCATCAGAGCTACCAGCAGGATCAGCGCCACCGGCAGCAGGACCGTC
The DNA here is from genome assembly GCA_021809235.1 of Acidobacteriota bacterium. GTDB lineage: Bacteria > Acidobacteriota > Terriglobia > Terriglobales > Acidobacteriaceae > Acidicapsa. The sequence continues at coordinate 4,928 of JAKBAG010000211.1, read as the reverse complement.
AGCAGCGGAAGAATGACGAGATTCACCGGCAAGGCATAAAGCGTGAAGCGATGGAAATACATGGCCATCGGCAGGGCCAGGGCAAGCTCCACCACAAGACTCACCCAGGCCACTTCCAGCAGCCGCAGGATACAGTACATTCCGATGCCAACGATGCGCTCCCCAATTCCGCGTGGCAGCAGGGGATGCATCTGTTCCACAAGCCACCGTAGTTGTTGACGAAACTGGATGGCGGCTGGCGACTGGTACATGTCCACGGATTTGTCAGGAAGTCTTCTTGTGGCCAGCAGGAACGATTGCAAACCGATTTCATACAGCGGCGCTGCCACGGCAGCAGCAGCAACAACGGCCAGCAATGTCATCTGCAAACTGGCATCCAGAATGGCCGAAGGCTGTGCAACCATCAGGCACAATGCGGCAAATCCAATCAGGTTGAGCGGCAATCGGTCCCGATACAGCAGCCGCGCAAGCAAAACCAGCAGAATCATCCAGAACGAACGCTGCACTGGGATGGCAAATCCGGTAAATCCCGCGAAGATTCCGATGACTGCAATCATAGCCATGGCGGCAATGAGTCGAGACCGCAGAATGCGCTCCAGCAGCGGCAGCAGCAGACCGGCCAGGATCGCCAGATGCAATCCGGAAACGACCACGAGATGAAAGGTTCCCGTGCGCTCCAATCCATTGCGCAGCGGACGGTCCAGCAGACGGCGATCTCCGGCGAGCAGTGCCGTCAGCATGGCCGCATCTTCCGCACTCAGACGCAACGGATGCGGCAAACCCTGCATGGCAGCAGGCAGTTGGAGGATTCGCATCGCTGCGCTTTGCCTCCACCGATTCAGCAGGCAAGCCGCACTCCAGCCTCCACGCTGCATCACTTCGACGCGACGGCTGCCAAGTCCAGCCGGCACAGTTGCCGATGCGGAAACATGCTGCGATTCCAGATACTGTTCGTGGTTCCACACCCCTGGATCGTGATACACCGGCACAGGATGCAAAAGCAGCAGCACGCGAAGCGTATCCCCGCAATGTACGGCCATGGAGTATCCACCGCCCCAAAGCAAGGTAATTCGTACCTGGTTGGCTGCCCCATCCGGGACCGCTACCATCGTGTCGCTGTCATCCCGAATCTGCTCGGCGCTTGTCAGGCGCAGATCAAACGTCTGCGAAGCTCTCCCTTGCGCTTCCACACCTGCTTGCTGCCCGCTGGATTCCTCCGTTTCCGCAGTGAGTGGTTCGGCAGAAACGACGGTTCCTTCCACTGTGCGCAACAGGCCATCCTGCAGCGCGCGAACCGGCTGCGAAGGTGCCGGTTGTACTGCAGTCTCTGATGTCCAGAATCCAAGACAAATCCAGAGCAGACTCAGCGGAAGCCAACCCAGCCGTGGAGCCTGGATTGCGCTCCAGATGCTGACCGCGGCCAGCAAAAGCAAAGCTGCCAGCAGTCCTCCGAATCGCAAATAGAAGACCTGCGCAAGGAAGACTCCCGCCACAAACAGGATTGCAGCATAGAAAAGCGGAGCAAACGGCAGAAACGATTCTTCGTCCGGCCCTAGCTCTTCGAGAATTTCGTCCCGGTAGCTTTGATATTCCCCGTGCCGCACTCTTCCCACCCCTCGTACCGAAGGATTTACGTGCAGATGCTGGGAAGCAGGCCACGAACTCTACCTCGGGAGTCGTTATCGACGCCGGGAGAGTTGCACGACACTCTCAAAGTGGAATGTCTGTGGGAACAAATCTACCAGAAGCAAGGAGTCGATTTGAAATCTTTCCGCTGTAAGCGCCTTCAAATCGCGCGCCATGGTAATGGGATCGCAGGAGACGTAGGTCATCCTTGGGGCATGGATCGCATTCAGCAAGGCACAGGCCTTTGCCTCCAAACCAGCTCTGGGTGGATCCAGCACGATCCAATCCGGAGCCGGTTCCCGCAGCAATCGATTCTGCTCCAGGAACTCCACCGTCGTGGCGTGCACAGCCTTGCTGCGTGGTTTGCGGAGCGAGTTCTGCAGGACGGCAAACGATGCTTCCGATGCTTCCACCGCAATCACGCTGGCAAAGTGCTGCTCCAGCACCTGCGCAAAAAAGCCCACGCCGGCGTACAGATCCCAGGCTGTCTCGCCCTTCGCGTCACGCGTGACCCAATCGCGAAACGGCTCCAGAAGCCAGCGATTCCCCTGAAAAAACACCCCGCTCGGGACGGAGTACTCCGTTGCTCCCACAGCGTAATGCAAGGCAAACTCTCCGGCACGCGCAACAATCCGCATCTGGTCCTCGGCACTCCTGACTGCAACTGCAATCCCGCAGATTCCGCCGCCTGCCTGCTGCAAGATCCTCGGCAGGATAGGACCGAGTCTCGTGGACTCTTGCGTGTGTGCCAGCAGCGTTACCAGGACCGCATCTTGCCCAGGAGTGGTCATGGCCTCGATTTCTTCGATTGCATGCAGGCTGTTGCAGGACTGCAGCGCCTGCGCAACGCGGTTGGCGCTCTGCAGCAGAATTGGCGCTGCTATCGGGCACTCCGTTACTGCAATCATCCGGTGGGAGGCACGAGCCCGGTACCCTAGCTGAAAGCCGTTACCTTCAGCTACTGACTGCACAGCAAAGCGTGCTCGGTTCCGATATGCCCACGGTTCTGCGCTCAACGTCTGGATGGGCACCGCTGCCTGAACTCCAGCTCGATGCAATGCTTCCGCCAGAATCGCCTGTTTGTCTGATAGCTGAGCACCAGAATCCATATGCTGCCAGTGGCAACCGCCGCACTGCCCAAAATGCACGCATCGAGGCTCCACACGCATCGGCGAACTCTGCTGCAGCGCGACCAATTCGCCGCGAGCAAACTTGCGCTTTTCCTCCTGGATGGTGATCGTCACCCGCTCGCCCGGAAGGACAAAGGGAACAAAGATCGCCTTGCCTGCATGGTGGGTCAGACAATCGCCGCCATAGACCGGCTTTTCTATCGTCACGTCCAGGGTGTCGCCAATCATCCCGTCTGCCTCATATAAAACAGACTCAGCCTTTGCAGACCATACTCTTCGATCAGCCGCTTGTGAAGATATTGCCGTTGCACAAGTTGCATCTGCGCTGCGTGCATGCGCGAACGGTGCTGCGCCAGATCATGCACCGCCTGCTGCTTCCAGGCAACCAGTCGCGCCTCATCCGTTTCGGCCAGCAGGCAGGAAAACAGCTTTTCCTCCAGCGCGGTCAATCGCGTCTCGAGTTCCTGCGCGGGTATCGAACCCGCTGTCGAAGCCTGCTCCTGCAGTTGCGCAGCGATGGACTGGCAGACTGTCTGGGCAATCGGGCATCGGAGCAGCGCCTCGGCGGCACCTCGCAGATGCTCTGCGATACGCGCAGGGGCAAAGCCATCTTCCTCCTGTTGCTGCTCCCGTGTAGCTCCTGTGGCGGCCTCCATCATCTCTTCCACAGCCGCCATAACTGCCGGTGCACACCATGCCAGACTGTTGATGCGCGCCGAGATTCGCTTCTGTTTGCGCGCCTCATGCTTGTCAAAAGCCTGATCGATACCGCGCAGAACTGCGCCCAGCGGAATGCCAGCCTCGCGCCAGCTTTCAATCAACGCCCAATCCAGGGTGGAGAGCAGCAGAATAGATCCGCGACGACGCTGATAATGCTCTTCGATTTCCGTGAAATAGTTGAAATAGTTCTGCACGTGGTTTCAACGAGAACGACGGGAGGGCCGCGTCGCACTTCGCTCCGGACGATTTTTTTCAAAGAGCAGCCGCAGGCCCTCCAGCGTAAGCATCTCATCCTGCTGCTGCAGAAACTCCGAATCCTCCAGAATCAGTCCGGCAAGCCCACCGGTCGCAATCACGCGCAGAACCGAGGGATCAGCAAGTCGCATTTCGGCAATCATTCGCCTCAGAATCCCATCTACCAGCCCGATGTAACCGTAATAGAGCCCGCTCTGCAGATGAGCCACCGTATTGGTTCCAATCACGCTTGCTGGCCGCCGAACATCCACACGTCCCAGGCGGGCCGCACGCGCAAACAATGCGTCCGCGCTTATGCCAAGTCCAGGCGCAATCACCCCACCCAGGTACTCGCCGCGAACAGAGATCACATCAAAAGTTGTTGCTGTTCCAAAGTCCACAACGATCGCCGGCCCCCCATACTTTGCATAGGCAGCTACAGCATTCACCAGTCGATCGGCGCCGAGTTCCGAGGGATTATCCACCAGAACCGGCATCCCTGTCTTGATTCCAGGTTCTACAAACAACGGCTGCAAATCAAAGTACTGCTCACAGACGCGCTGCAGCGTACTGTCGACCGGCGGTACAACCGACGAGATGATGATGTGATGCACCTGTCGCGTGGACAGCCCATGGAGATTGAACAGGTTCACAAACAGTACGCCATACTCGTCCGTCGTTTGCGTGCGATGTGTGGACACGCGCCAATGCGCAACCAGCTTTGGAGCGCTGCCTTGAGAAACAGTCTCTCCCTCGGCTTCCAACTGGAATAGTCCCAGCACGGTATTCGTATTTCCAACATCGATTGCCAGCAACATACTCAACACTCCTGCCGGAGATTTCATCCCTTTGGGCTGACCCTCTCCATGGCCTCGCGCAATCCGCCGGTCAACACCCTCTGCAAGCCATGCTCTGTCTGCACCCGAAGAAATCCTTCGTTATCCAGACCAGCAGTCACGCCGGAGAACTCCTGCGGCCCATGTACCTGAACTCGCTTGCCTCGAATCCAGGTGGAAATCTGCTCCATCCGCGCCGGAACGGAAGCAAAATAATCCGAGGATGCCGCAGCTGCGGTCACGGCTTCCAACTCGGCATGAAGCGATTGTAGCAGCGCCACGAACAGAGATTCCCATTGGATTTCTCGCCCGGTTTCCAGCTCCAGTGAGGTAGCCGGAGTGGCCATATCTGCCGGGAAAACACGCTGGCGTAGATTGACCC
>JAKBAG010000210.1 GCA_021809235.1 Acidobacteriota bacterium | reverse complement strand
AGCCTCTGCCAACAAGCCTTACTGCGACGGCAGCCACAACCGCGTCGGATTCAAGGGCTGAGCCAAGGGGCTGAGCAAGGCCCAGGGCCTGTTCCCAGGCCCGGAATTCGCAGTAGCGCACCCCGCTGCTCGGGAAGGGAAGCATGCTGTATCTGAATCGCGCAGATGCCCGGATCGCCTACCAGTTGGATGGCGATTCCAGCAAGCCGGTCCTGGCCCTGGCCCACTCGCTTGGCGTCAACCAGTCCATGTGGCAGCCGCTGCTTCCGTTGCTGCTGCCGCACTGGCAAGTGCTCCGCTTTGATCTTCGCGGCCACGGCGCATCCTCGGTCACCCCTGCGCCTCTATCCGTGGAAGTGCTGAGTCAGGATCTGCTTGCGCTGGCTGATTATCTTGGGGTGTCAGAATTCTCATTCTGTGGAGTCTCGCTTGGCGGACTCATCGGCCAGTGGCTCGGCATCTATGCACCGTCAAGAATTCGCCAGTTATTTCTGGCCAATACCGCGATGAAGTTCGGCGAAGCTGCCACATGGAATGCACGCATCGAGCTGGTCTCCGCCGAGGGGCTTGCTCCGGTGGTTGCTGGAACACTGCAGCGATGGTTTACGCCTGAATTTCTTGCCTCCAATCCGGCGCGTATCGCTCCGGTTCGCCAGATGCTGGAGTCCACGGATCCACAGGGCTATATCGCCGGTTGCTCGGCAGTGCGGGATGCCGATTTTCGCGCCACCGCCTGTCGGATTGCCATACCCACGCTGGTTCTCGGCGGCTCGTCGGATCCGGTCTCCACCCCTGCCGATGGCCGTGCCCTCGCCGCGCAGATTCCCGGTGCCGGATATGTGGAACTTGCCGCCGCACATCTGGCCTGCGTGGAACTGCCGGATGCCTTCGCCTCGGCCCTCGGCGACTTTGCCTCTGCGGCGGTGTAATCGCGCGGATTCATTTCTCGTCAGCCGCCAGCAGCAGCCATCTCTCTATACAGCCGGAATTGCGCTTCGGTATGATGACCATGTTCGCACCTGTCCTTTCCGCCGGGTGTCTTTTCACTCCTCCATATGGGTTGGAGTTGCATGCGTTATCGTGCCGTCCTCGCCGTCCTCACGCTCCTCGTTTTTCTGCAAACGGGCAGCGGATCGCAGCGCCTCGTCTGGGGTTCTGTGCCGCCTGGTGTTGCATCGGCAGGTGTCGCTTCGGTGGCAGAGTCGTCCTCGGCCTCCAGCTTTGCAGCCTGGCGGGCAGCTTACAGTGAGCAGATTCAAAAAACCTACAGCTATCCCTTCGGCAAAGGAAGCATCGCATTGCCGGGTAACGCGCGCATTGAAGGCAACCAGTTTCTGCCACCGAGTGCCTATCCGGATGCAGCCTACTGCGGCCACTGTCATCAGCAGGCCTATCATCAGTGGCGGCAATCCCTGCATGCCAATGCCTTCCGTTCTCCGTTCTACCGCAAGAGCGTCAATATCCTGCTCGCCACCAAAGGCATTGAATATGCCCGGCACTGCGACAGTTGTCATAATCCGGTAGGCATCTTTGCCGGAGCGCTCAACCCCATTGCTCCCATGGATCGCTCCTTCGAGCACGATGCCGTTACCTGCATCGTTTGCCATTCCATTCAGTCTGTCGCCTCGCGGGAGGGCAATGGCAGCTATCTCCTCGGCGTTCCTGCCGTCATGGTGGACGATGCCGGCAATCGCATCCCTGGACGCGTTCCAGACGCCGAGATTCTGGCCCATCTGGATCGGCACTCCAGGGCCGTCATGCAGCCGCTTTACCATCAGGCGGAGTACTGCGCCGTTTGCCACAAGGCAAGCTTTCCGCCGGTCCTGAACGACTACAAGTGGCTGCGTGCCTTCAGCGCCTTCGATGAGTGGCAGCAATCCAAGTTCTCCCATCAGAATCCGCTCACCTTTTACTCCGCCCCGCAGAAGCAGTGTCAGGACTGCCACATGCCGCGCGCCACAGCAGGTCTGCCTGAGCCGGGAGCCAAGAACGGAAGGTTTGCCTCGCATCGATGGATTGCCGGGAACACGGCCGTACCGTTCTACTACGGCTACGATGCGCAGTTGCAGAAGACAATTGCCTTTCTGCGGAGCGGCCAGTATCTGAACGTGGATATCTTTGGCCTGCTGGTGCATGCACCGGACAATCCAGCCCACCCGGCCATGCCTGCAGAGCCGTCCACCGGCTCCCGGACTGCGGAGGATGAGGACGCCGGCTCACAGGATGCCATGCGCCTCATCGCGCCGCTGGGCACGCAGCCCTTTACCCTGCCTTCTGGTCATGTGGTCGATGTGTGGGTCGTTATCCAGAGCACCGGCGTTGGCCACTCGCTCATTCCGGAGGTGCGCGATCTCTACCAGGCCTGGGTGGAGTTCACCGCCACCGATGCTCAGGGGCGCATCCTCTATCGCAGCGGTTATCTCCGCCCCGATCAGTCCCTCGACCCCAGCGCCCACAGCTTCACCAATCGCCCCGTCGATGTGACCGGCGAATTTGTGGACAATCATAAGGTCTGGGCTATCCACTCCAATGCCTACGACAACACCATTGCATCCGGCAGTTCGGCGTTAGTTCGTTACCGCTTTCGCATTCCGTCGCATCTCACCGGCACGCTGCATCTGACGGCGCGCGTCGATTATCGCCATCTGCGCGAGTCCTATCTCGACCATGTTCTCGGCAGCCAGCATCCACCCTATCCGCTGGTTGTAATGGCATCGCAAAGCCGGATTCTGTCCTTGGGCAGCAACGCGCCATCGGCTCCATCTGTCATGGAAAATGAGTCGGAGAATCCGGTCTGGATGCGGTGGAACAATCTCGGTATCGCTCTGCTTGACCAGCTCCAGTATCCACAGGCCGAATACGCCTTCCAGCAGGTTCTCGGGCTTCGTCCTGACTACAAGGACGGATGGATCAATCTCGGGCTCACCTACATTAACTGGGAGCGCTACGACAAGGCCCGCATACCGCTGGAGAAGGCTCTCAGCCTGCATGCCCACGATGCCCGCGCCCTCTACTACCTGGCGCTCGTCGAGCGGCGTCAGCGTCACTCCCAGCGGGAGATTGCCGACCTGCTGGATGTTGTCTCGCAATATCCGCAGTGTCGGGATGCCCGCCGCGAACTGGGCATCTCCTACTACCAGCAGCACCAACCGCAGCAGGCGATTGCGCAGTTCCGTGCTCTCCAGGCCATTGACCCCGATGACCTGGCGGCACACTACAATCTCTCCATTCTGTATCGCCGCACAGGGCAAAAGGACCTGGCGCGCAAGGAAGCGGATCAGTACACCATCAAGCGGATTGATCCCGGTGCACCCACCTACTCCCTGGACTATCTGCGGCATCACCCGGAGATATCCATTGAGAGCGATCCCTGGCATATTCACGCACAGAAGGTACTGACGCAGCCCACGGCCCTGCACGCCGCCACCAGTTGCTCCCCTGCCACGGCAGGCAAACCCTGAAAGCAGGAATCTCGGAACGCGATCGTGAACGCAATCCGTGATCCGGCAGGAGACTCCTTTGAATCGTCGTCGATTTCTTCAATCTCTCAGCCGTACCGCGCTCGTCTACTCCATGCAGGACCTGCTTGCGGTGGCCCTGCCGCAGGCCGGCCTCGCGCAGAGCGCGGCTCCCGCGAAGATCGGTCCGCAGGAGCGGTCCTACGATGCCGTCGCCGCGCCTCCGCCACCGGGCCCGAAGTCTCCCATCGAAGGCACTCCCCTGGGTCTTAGTTTTGTCGATGTTGCCGTGCAGTCCGGACTCAACGCCAAGACCATTTACGGCGGCCAATTGCACAACAAGTATCTGCTGGAAACCACCGGCTGCGGCGTTGCCTTTTACGATTACGATCAGGATGGCTGGATCGATCTCTTCTTCGTCAACGGCTGGCGGCTGGAGGGCTTTCCGCACGGTCAGGAGCCGCATTGCAGGCTCTTCAAAAACAATCGCGACGGCACCTTTACCGACGTTTCCATCGGCTCCGGACTTGAGCTGAAGACGGGCTGGGGGCAGGCCTGCTGCATCGGCGATTATGACAATGATGGCCACGACGACCTGTTCGTCACCTACTACGGCCAGAATGCGCTCTACCGCAATCTTGGCAACGGCAAATTCCTCAATGTCACCGAACAGGCCGGGCTGATCCAGCCTGGTCCCAAAATCCGCTGGAACACCGGCTGCACCTTCGTCGATTACGACCGCGATGGCCATCTCGACCTCTTTGTCGCCAACTATGTAGATCTGGATCTGAAGACCGCGCCTCTGCCCGAGGATGGTCCCTGCACCTACAAGGGCGTGCTTGTAGCCTGTGGTCCGCCAGGTCTCCCAGGAGGCAAAAACATCCTCTATCACAACAACGGAAACGGCACTTTTACCGACGTCAGCGAAAAAGCTGGGATGTGGACCGCCATTGGTACCTACGGCCTCAGCGTCGCCGCCTCCGATCTCGACGGCGACGGCTGGCCCGACATCTACGTCGCCAATGATTCTGCCCCGGCCACGCTCTACCAGAATCAGAAGGACGGCACCTTTCGCGATATCGCCGTCGAATCCGGAGCCGCACTTTCTGCCGAAGCCAAACCCCAGGCCGGCATGGGCGTCTCCATCGGGGATTACAACCGGGACGGCACCTTCGACGTCGTGAAAACCAACTTTGCCGGAGACACCGATTCGCTCTACACCAACCTGGGCGATGCCAATTTTGAGGATCGCACCTACCCTGGCGGTCTTGGCGTCAATACTCGTCTGCTTGGCTGGGGCGTCGGCTTCTTCGACATGGATAACGATGGCTGGCTGGATATTCTCATGTCCAACGGTCATGTCTACCCGGAGGTCGATCTCACCAAATCCGATCTCCGTTACGCAGAACACAAATATCTCTACCGCAATCTCCGCAATGGGCGTTTTGAGGAAGTCACCGACAAGGGCGGTCCGGGAATCCTGGAGAATGCTCCCGCGCGCGGCTGTGCCTTTGGAGACTTCGACAACGACGGCGACATCGACGTCGTCGTCAACTGCATCAACTGGCGACCTCAGTTACTCCGCTGCGACTCCACCTGGAAGCGAAACTGGATCAAAATTCGCCTCGTCGGCACCAAGTCCAATCGCTCCGGAATCGGCAGCAAGGTTATTGTCACGGCCCAGACGGATCCCAAGGCGCCGCATCCGCTCGTGCAGACCGATGAGCTGCGCAGTGGAGGCAGCTATTTTTCGCAGAATGATTCCCGCAT
>JAKBAG010000010.1 GCA_021809235.1 Acidobacteriota bacterium | reverse complement strand
GAGGTTGGCAGACGGACGGCCGCCGCCACGTACACCACGTTCGGCCTGCATTGTCATTCCTCCCGAGCGAAGATTTCCGCGCATGGTTGCCTGCCTAAACGATTCCGCTGCGACGCGCCTGAATAAAGGACCGCACCGACAGCACCACATAGATCAGGCACAAAACAGCCATGGCAGCCTTCGATTCCGCAGCCGCCGGATTCTTGACCGCGTGACCCGCCATCCACAGTGCCCACTGGACCAGCCCCATGATGGTGGCCAGAAATCCCAGCAGCGCAAGTGTCACATTGATGTGCATGAAGAGCTTGCGCCGGCCTGCATCCGGAGAGAAAGACAGCGCGCCAAAGATGCCCAGCAACAGGCCGAGCGCAGCAGGAATCAGTGCCGTCGGATGCTGGCTTCCGGTTCCCACGAATCCCACCAGACCCAGGGCAATGAACAATGCAGCAAAGAAAAGCGTAACTTTCGCCATGGAAGAAAACCTCACTACATCCATCATTGCATGCTCCTGGAAATCCCGTGCTCGCGGAACAACCTTACTCCAGGCGCCGGATGCCAAACGCACAGCAGAGCACTGATTATCGGATGAGACAACCCATCCGGGCGATGCAGGAACTCTGCTTTTGAGCTTAAGGAGTCTACCGAAAGGCTTACTACAGTGCGTCAGCGACCTGCGGGAAGATGTTCCAGATCGGTGAGCAGCTCCTGCGCCGTCCAGTCATTACCGGGATAGAACTTGACCACCTTGCCGTCGGGGCCAATCAGTGTTGTCGAAAGCGTGTGGGTGATGGTGCCATCCGCTTCGTCTGTGATGCCCACGTCAAAGTAATGCGCCAGTGGAGCCAGTTCCTGCTTGCTGGAAACCGCAAAATCCCAGTGTGAAAAAGCATGGGGATCATCGCTGCCAATGTACTCCTGACCATAGGACTTCAGACGTGCGGGCGTATCGTTTTCCGGATCAAAGCTGGCGCAGATAAGATGCGTTCGGGCATAGAGCTGCTTGTTCTGGAGCAGGCTTTTCTCCAGAACAGCAAAGTTGCGGGTCACGCGCGGACAGAAGTTTGGCAGTGGACAACGGGTGTAGATGAAGGTGAGCAGCACGGCCTTGCCCCGGAAGGCGTGCAGATGAATCACCTTGCCATTCTCGTTAGTCAGTTTGAAGTCCGGTACCACGTCGCCCGGCGTGGGAACGTGAAACTGCACGGCTGGTTTATAGTCCGGCTTGGCCTGACCGATGACCACAAAATGATCAACATAAACACCGCCCTGTGGGAGCTGCGAGATCATCAGGTCCGCGGTGACCATATCCCCTGGATGCAGGTCGCCTATGATTCTGCTGTCGCGCAGTTTGTATTCCATGGTCATCGCTTCCATATAGCCCGGAATGGCCTCATGCGCGATGGTTACCTGTCCGGTGGCCGGATCAGTGGCCAGAATCTTGCCGCGCAGGGGATACACTTTGAAGGAACTGTCGTCGCTGGTTTCTGTCGATTGCGGTTGCTTATGGCAACCCATCACCAGTAGCGAAGGCAGAAGCAGCATGGCAAGAAAAAGACCGGTTACTCGCAGTTTCAACATCACCCCCCCATTCTATTCCCGGAGCCGTTGTGCTCGGCGAGGTGCGTATCCCTTCAGGTAAGACATCCCGGACCCGTATGGAACAGCATCGCCAGGCATGGCTGGACAGCGGACGCACGATCCTCACGCTAACCGAGCGCAGCGCACGTGCCATCCGCTCTTGCTACGATGAGCAGCAGAAGCTGTCAGGATGCCTCGCCTGGACATCACCTTCGATTCATTCCTGGGACACATGGCTGCATATGCTCTGGCAGCAAATTGCCTTGGACACTCCGTCCTCGGAAGTCTCCTCGCCACTCAGGTCTGCGGTTCTCACCACAGCCCAGGAGCTAGTCCTCTGGTCCTCTGCTATTGCCTCACAGCAATCGAACGCAGTTGTGGGTGGTTCGCTGCGGGAGGCCTCGCTGGCCATGCAAGCGCATTCCCTTCTGTGCTCGCACTGTCCGGAGCTGCTGGCCCCCGGCAGGCGACAGGGATGGAGCGGAGACGCAGGCATCTTCAGCCAATGGCTGCAGCTCTTTCAGCAGCGTTGTCGGCGGGAGCAGTGCATCAGCGTTAGCCAGCTTCCCATGCTGCTGGCCGAGCAGCTCGAACAGAATCCGGGGTTCCGGCAACCCGCGCTTCTTCTGGTTGGCTTTGACCGCCTGTTGCCTGCCCAGCGCCGGTTACTGGATGCTTTTGGAGACTGGCAACTGGAAGCTATCCCTAGCGCTCCGCCTTCCATTCACTATCAGGAATACCCCGATGCGGAGTCAGAGATTGCGGCCTGCTTCCGCTGGATTGCCGCGCAGGTTGCGCAGCAGCCACAGGGGCGATGGATCATTCTGGCGCCGCGTGCCGATGAGCTCCGCGGACCTCTGGAACGCGGTCAGAGCCAGTTGCTACAGTCTGGTCAGGAGCCGCTGGTTGTCGAGTTCACCCACGGTCTTCCGTTGGCATCGCAACCAATGGTCCGTGCCGCAATGCAGATGCTGCGATGGGGCAACGAGCCGGTGACAGAAACCGAGCTGTTGTGGTTGCTGACAACGGGTTGCTTTACGGAGAATAAAACCGAGCAGACGCAACTGCTGGGCATCTTTGATCGCCTGCAAAGCGGCGAGATGGCCAGAACGGAGTGGAGTCAGGAATCCTTCTGCAGGGCAGCAGAAAAGTATGGTGCTGCAAGTTGGAGCCTGCGCCTGCGCAACGCTCAACAGACGCTGGCTCCCGAGCAACAGACGGTGGATGACTGGTGTACATGTGTCTCGGATTATCTGGCTGAAAGCCTGTGGATCGACGCAACCGCGCTGGACAGCACAGCCTATCAGGCGCATCGTCAGTTCCTTGCAGTTCTCGACTCCTGCGCAGTGGTCCGTGCCGTCAGTGCTGCCACGGTCACCCTGCCGCAGTTCCTGCGCCTGCTGCAGCATCTGCTCGACGAAAAGTCCTTCTCGACCGAAGCGCAGGCTCCGCAGATCCAGATCAGCACTCCGGCTGAATCTGCCGGTCTGGTTGCAGATGGCATCTGGTTTCTGGGCGCTGACAGCAGCCAGTGGCCCTCAACCGGTAAGCCCAATCCCCTGCTGCCGCTCGCCGTTCAGGTGGAGGCACAGATGCCGCACGCCAGCCTGGAGTTGGATATTGCTCACTCCGATGCCACGCTGCAACGGATAGCGAGAATGTCCGGAGAGCTGCGCTTCAGCTATTCCCCCCTGCATCAGGATGGCGGTCGCTTCCCATCAGCTCCCGTCCTCGCGCTCGCCGGGCATCTGCACTCGTCTGCAGATGCCAGTTTCACAACGGATCCCAGTGCATACCTGCATGCTGCTGGACAAGCAACGGCTGCGGCAATCCCAGCCAACGCAGATGCAGCCCCGCACATGTCAATCGATGATTCCAGAGCGGCTCATGGCGGCTCCAGCCTGCTCACGCATCAGTCGCTCTGCCCCTTTCGCGCATTTGCTGCACATCGGCTACGCATGGATCCACCCCAGGCGGCAGAACCTGGCATCTCCGCCAGTTTGCGTGGTCGGCTGCTCCATGCCGCACTCAGCGGCATCTGGGGAGAACACGGCGGACTGCGTACGCTTGAGGATCTTCAGAACTGTATCCAGTCCGCAACGCCCATGCCGCTCGATCAGTTGGTCGAACGGCATGTGGACCGTGCTCTGGCGGGCAGTCCAGACGCGCTGCAGTCGGAGACCATCTCACCCACATTGGTTGCCCTGGAGCGGCAACGCATGATCAAGCTGCTGCAACTGTGGCTGCACTACGAGGCCAGCAGGCATGCCTTCACCGTGCACGGATGCGAGATTACCGAAGAGGTCGTCATCGCAGGGCTGCGCCTTTCAATCCGCGTGGATCGCCAGGACCGCGTTGGAGATCGGCTTCTGATTCTGGATTACAAGACGAGTGAGCACGGTCCCAAATCCTGGCTCGGAGACCGTCCCGACGATGTGCAACTGCCGCTCTACGCATTGCATCCTCCGGCAGAAGATCTGGAAGGACTGGTATTTGCCAACCTTGTCATCGCCGAGGATAAGCGCCGTTTTCAGGGCCTGGTACGCAATGCAACAGAAACTCTGCTACCGAATATCCAAGGGATCGCATCGCTGGTCAAACATCCCCTCACGCAGGAGCATTTGGATGCATGGCGCACCACGCTTACTGCTCTGGCGCAGGAGTTTCTGCGTGGAGAGGCAGCCGTGCGACCCAAGAAATTTCCGGATACCTGCAAACACTGTGGCATGCAGGCGCTGTGCCGTGTGCCGGAACTGATGCTTGCCGAAGTGAATGACGAATCAGGGGAGAACGCCGATGAGCTTTGACACACAGACTCCACGGCCAGTCCCCGCCGATATGGCCGAGCGATTACAGGCGCTCGATACGCAACGCTCCCTGCTGGTGCGTGCTCCGGCTGGCTCTGGAAAGACTCATCTGCTCACCACGCGATTTCTGCGTCTGCTGGCCGAGGTGGACGATCCTCGTGAGGTGGTTGCCATCACCTTTACCCGGGCCGCGGCGGCAGAGATGCGACAGCGCATTCTAAGCGAATTGAAACTGGCTGCAGAGATCGCGCAAGTCGAGAATTCTCCGCAGATGGAAGATCCGCTGCGTGCTGCTGCCCGCTGCGCAATGGCGCAGATCCGTCGACGGGAGTGGAGCATTCTGGAATATCCCGATCAGCTTCGTATCCAGACGATCGACTCCTTCTGCAGTTCCATTGCCCTGCGTGCTCCGCTGCACTGGGAGCAACTCTCCGGCCTGGGGGGTAATGGGAACATTGCGGCCGACTCCAACACACTCTATCGACTCGCTGCCCGGCGCACGCTCTGCATGCTGGATACCGGCCCGGAGCCACTGCGAACAGCCCTGCGCTCGCTCTTTGAACTGCGCGACACAAAGTGGAGCGATTTGGAGGATCTGCTCTGCGAGATGCTGGCCACCCGCGCCCGCTGGTCTAAGGGCATTGTCTTTGGCCCGGAGGATCCACAACAGCGGCAACACCTGGAGGCGCCCATGCAGCGCGCAGTGCGGGATACCTTCCTCCGCATCACACAGGAGTTCCGTTCCGATCCACAAATCCTTTCGGAAACAATGGAGCTGATGCGCTTTGCCGCCTCAAATCGCCCACAGGCCTATCCGCTTAACGTTGCGCAGATCGAGTGGCCAAAGATCGATCCTGAAGAGGAGACTCGCGAGCCACTGATGCAGGCGCTGGACTTTCTGCGCGAGCTTGGAAGTTTCTTTCTGATCAAAAACGGCTCATGGCGCAAGCGGGTGACTGTTGATGAGGGTTTCCCAGCTGGCCCCAAGTTCAAACTCTATAAGGATCGCTTTCTCGCGCTCGTGGGCCGCCTGCATTCCAACGATTCCCTGCTTTCACTTCTGCAGCAGGCCAGTTCCTCGCTGGTTGTCGGCTATACCGAGGACGAATGGCAGATTGTACGCCACGCCATGGTGGTCATGCGCTACGCTTACGCACAGCTTCAGGTGGTCTTCACCGAGGAGGCTGCGCTGGACTACACCGAGATGGCAGCACTGGCGCAGCGTATTCTGGAGCGGCCCGATGGCTCGCCGTCCGATCTTGCACTGGATTTTGCCGCTGGAATCCGGCATCTGCTCATTGACGAATTTCAGGACACAAGCCGCAATCAGTACCAGCTTATTGATACCCTGGTCTCCGCATGGCCAGGCGACGATCTCCGCACCTGCTTCTGCGTGGGCGATCCGATGCAGTCCATCTACGGCTTTCGTGAATCCGACTATGAGCTGTTTGAGCGCCCAGTGCAGCGAGGCTTTGGCGCCGAACACGACTCCACTGGAACAGCGCATCGGATTCTGCTGGAACCGGTCCTGCTGACGGCAAACTTCCGCTCGGCCCCGGAGTTGATCGCCGACCTGAACGAGCGCATGGCTGCTATTTTTGCCGCCTCGCAACAGGAGCAGATTCACTTTCATCCTGCCGTTGCGGCGCGCAGCAGCACCGGCACAGCAACGGCTCCGCGCGTGTCCTTGCATCTGTCGCCACCGCCCTCGCATCCGGATACAACATCGAGCGAAGCCGCCTGGCTGCCGATTGTGCGCGAGCATCTTGAACGCAGTCAGGCGATGCGCCGCAGCGGCAAGGGCGGCAAATATCGCATTGCCCTGCTGGCGCGCACCGGGAAGGTTCTGCTCGAAGCCGCGCAAGAGCTGGAGTCGGCAGAGATTCCCTACCTTGCTACAGACCTGATTCCGCTCAGCGAACGCATGGAAATTCTGGATGCGATTTCGCTGGCACAAGCTGCACTGCATCCGCAGGATCGGCTAGCCTGGGCATCAGTGCTGCGCGCGCCCTGGTGTGCTCTAAGCCTTGCGGAGCTACATCGGTTGATCTCAGACGATGATCCGTCCCTGGCCCGCCGTCCTATTCCCGAGCTGATCGAAGAGCGGCTGCCCCTGTTGGCTCTGGAATCCACCCGCGCAGATGCACTGCTTCGTCTCACGCATCGCATTCTGCAGGCAGGCCGAGAGCGCCATCGGGCCACGCAGCAGCAGATGGGAAGCTGGCTACATCAGTTATGGATGACCGCTGGTGGGCCACTGGCCACCCGGGCGGTTCAGCAGCGCAATCTCCAGATTCTGTGGACGGCGCTGGACCAGCTGCCGCACCGGGAACAGGACTTGCTGGAACGCAATCCCGACTCCGGCTGGAGATCCTTTCTGCGCAGACTGCCACCCCAGCCCGACCCTGAACTGGACCCGGATTTCTGCTTGCAGTTGCTGACGATACACAAGTCCAAGGGGCTGGAGTATGAGGTGGTTTTGCTGCCGGAACTGCAGCGTAGCGGCAAAAATAGCCAGTCGCCTATGCTTGCATGGCTGGAACGCGGAGATCCTCGATCAGAGCATCTGACGGAGTTTCTGATTGCTCCCATCCAACCGCGCGGTCAGTCCCAGGCAGGAGCACTTGCATGGGTGATG
This sequence comes from Acidobacteriota bacterium, assembly GCA_021809235.1. Classification (GTDB taxonomy): domain Bacteria; phylum Acidobacteriota; class Terriglobia; order Terriglobales; family Acidobacteriaceae; genus Acidicapsa. Next base: position 16,827 of record JAKBAG010000010.1, on the reverse strand, counting down.
CAGCAGAAGCAGAGCCGTGAGGCGGCCGAGGAGCAGCGGGTCTTCTACGTGGCCGCCACACGAGCGCGGGAACAGTTGCATCTGTTTGCCACACCGAAAGCGCGTGCGCTGCAAGGAATGCAGAACGCGCAGAAGCTCCCGGCCAAGCCGTCGCTGCTGCAGATCGTGGTTCCCGGCTTTCCGCAGGAGATTGCCCTTGCCGTCAATGCCCTAGAGGCTGCGGATGCGTCGAAAGAGACTCCCGCGCCGGCAGGCTCCCCGCTGGCAGCGCCACAACGGCTGTTGCGCGTGGAGCCCGCAGCCGTGCTGGCTTTGCCCGATCCTGCTGCTTCGGCGGGGAATTCAATTTCTCTTGCTGCCGTCGCCGAAGAGCCCCTTTATCTCCGCTCTCAGGGCGGGGTGCGCTCGCGTGCGCAGGGAACAGCCGTCCATTTGCTGCTGCAGCACATGGCGCGTCTGCGCCAGTCCATGCCGGAAGCCGTAATGCGGCAGCAAATTGCTGCCGCAGCTCCTGCCCTGACCGCGCAACTGCGTCCGATGGGGCTGGCGCAGTCCGATGCATCCGCATTGGCAAGCGCCGCCGTACGCACAGTGCTGGCTTGCTCCGAAGATCCCGTCGGAAGCTGGATCCTTGCGCCGCACACCCCGGCCTTCACAGAAGCCTCCTGGACCGGCCAGATGCGCAGTGCCGATGGGAGAAGCCGTTGGACCACGGTTCGGCCAGATCGCTGCTTCCTCGCCACTACGCATCCGCTGGATGGATCGCCCCTGGACGGCTGGTGGATTCTGGACTACAAAACCACTGGCGCCGCGCTGGCTGCCCAGGCTGCTGAAGCCGTCACACCGGAGCTTCTCCAGTTCCTGGACGAACATCGCCAGCAGTTTGCCCCCCAACTGGAACTGTATGGAGCCCTGCTGACTGAAATGGTACGCGCAGGCACACAGCCCGCTGCACCCATCCATCTGGGCATTTATTATCCGTTATTACGCCGGTTGGACCACTGGCAGATGCCGGTGACCTCAGAACCGCAGCCCTGAGCCGCAGGCAATCTTCGTACCCGTTCATCCAGCCTTCATCTGGAGGCAGGTGGGCAGGCTTATGACTGCTCGGAATTGTACCCTCATGAACAATTCCACACCTGGAATCGAGTTTTCCCACAACCCGCACAACCCGAACAGAAAAATAGTGTCTAATCATCAGGAAGGGCCAAGCTGCGGCCTTTCGACTGTATCTGCTTACAACCCAGGTGAGACCGCAATGAAGACGAATTCGTTCCTTCGCCGCACCGTTCTGACGATCCTTTCGGCTGCTTGTCTGCTGCTGCCAGCCATGCGTACTCTTGCGCAACCGGAACCCAAAACGCAACCGGCAGCGCGGCTTCATGAGCCGCTGGATTTCTCGCGGATGGTCGCCATTCCCGGCTCGCTGCATCCGCTCGCCACCCCCGCCAACGACGCAGGCCGTCTGCCCGGCAACACCCCCATGCAGCACATGATGCTCTACTTCAGCCAGACGGCCCAGCAGCAGGCAGACCTGAAGCAACTGCTTGCCGCACAGCAGAATCCGGCCTCACCGCAGTATCATCACTGGCTCACGCCGCAGCAGTTTGCGGCCCGCTTTGGGGTCAACGATGCCGATATCGCCGTAGCCGAACAGTGGCTGCAGCAGCAGGGCTTCACCATTGATTCGGTGGCCAACGGCAAGACATTCCTGATCTTCTCCGGCAACGCCACCCAGGTCGAGCAGGCCTTCCAAACCGAGATGCACCGCTACACCACCACCTGGCGCGGTCAGCGGGAGACGCATTTTGCACCCTCCACCCAGCTGCACATCCCGGCTGCCCTTTCGCCGGTGGTGCTGGGGCTGCGCGACCTGGACAACTTCAAACCACACTCTATGATGTTGCCGCTGGCGCCGCAGGCCCGGGCTGCGCAGAGTAGCATGCCTAACCTGGGCACGGTGCATCCGTCGTTCACCTCCGGCATTTCTGGCAATCATTATCTGGCTCCCGGCGATATTGATGTGATCTATAACGTGAATTCGCTCACCAAGCAGGGCATAGACGGCACAGGTCAGACGATTGCCGTCATGGGCCAGTCGGCCATCCTGACTACCGATATTGAAGCGTTCCAGAAGGCTGCCGGGCTCACGGTCAAGGATCCAACCATGATCCTGGTACCCGGTTCCGGAACCTCCACCGTCGTTTCCGGCGATGAAGGGGAATCCGACCTCGATCTGGAGTGGTCTGGCGCCATGGCTCCCGGCGCCACCATTGACTTTGTCTATACGGGAAACACCTCTCAGGGCGGCGTCTTTGACGCCATCACATACGCCGTAGATAACAAAGTTGCTCCCATTCTCAGCGTCAGTTACGGCGGATGTGAGTTCGACATCGGTACCTATTACAAGACCTTTGAAATCACCACACAGCAGGCTGCCGCGCAGGGCCAGACCATGCTGGCCGCAGCTGGCGACTCCGGCTCCACCTCCTGCTACAGCTCCGGCAGTACGGACACCCTGGCGCAGCAGGAGCAGCTGAACGTGAACTACCCGGCCAGCAGTCCGAATGTGACTGCGGTTGGCGGCACCGAATTCTCTGAAGGCAGTGCTACGGGAGCCACACAGTACTGGGCCGCCAACGGCACCAACGACGTGATCACCTCGGCCCTCAGCTACATTCCGGAGATGGTCTGGAACGACGATTCGTCCGGCTACATCGCTTCTGGCGGCGGCGGCGTCAGCACGGACTTCACCAAGCCCACCTGGCAAACCGGCGTGCCCGGCATTCCCAGTGACGGGCAGCGAGACGTTCCGGATATCTCGCTCGACTCCTCCAATAATCACGATGCCTACCTGCTCTGCACCAGCGATACGTCTAACTGGAATACGCAGGGCAATCCACCCCAGTCCTCCAGCTGCACCAGCGGATTCCGCGACGCCAACACTCAGGACCTGACAGCTGCCGGTGGCACCAGCTTCGCCACGCCGATCATGGCCGGCATGCTGGCCTTGATCAACCAGAAGGTGAATGCCACCAGCGGACAAGGCAACATCAATCCCACGCTCTATACGCTGGCCGCCAACCCCTCCACCTACTCGACCGTCTTCCATGACATCACCAACGGTGGAAACAACTGCCAGGCAGCCGGGTCCAGCGTCTGCGCGGGCAGCGCTCTCACCCAGTACATGTCCGGCGTTGGCTACGATCTGGCCACTGGCCTTGGCAGTTTTGATCTGAATGCGCTGGCATCGGCCTGGCCCGCCTCCACCGGTACATCACTGATCGCGACAACAACCACCATCACGCCCTCCACCTCCACGCCGAATATCGGCCAGAACGTCACCTTTACGATTGGGGTGTCGTCGACCAGCGGCGTGCCTACCGGCAATGTCACCATCACTGTGGACGGCGTGGCCCAGTCTCCTGCGCTCACACTGACCAATGGCTCGGTGACGTACACGACGAGCTTTGCCACGCCTGGCACCCATACGGTGCAAGCCAGCTATACCGGCGACTCCACCTATGCGGCCTCCAGTGCCACCAGCAGCATTACGGCAGCCGTCATCTCCACCGGCGTCGGCAGCTTTTCGATCGCCGCCACCAATATCACCGTCACAGACGGCAACAAGGCCAGTTCGACCATCACCATTACCCCGTCCGGAGGCTACTCCGGCAACGTGGTCATCAGCGTGGCCCCCACCGGCAGCAACGCCAGCAATCTGTCCAGCGCCTGCTTCCAGGTGTCCACCATCCCGGTAGGTCCCACCGGCACCACCGATGGCACCTTCTCTGTGGATACCAACGCCCAGAACTGCGTGAACACCAACGGCCAATACCGGAACTTCCCCGGCATGCGGCAGTCGACTCCACAGCGTCCGGGTAACTCCCGCGCACCCATTGCGGCAGCCACCCTGCTGGGCGGACTGCTGATGGCAGGCCTTTTCGGTCGCAAGTCCCGCATGCTGCGCGGCCTGGCAATGGTCATCCTGCTGGCCAGCTTTGGATGGGGTCTGAGCGGCTGCGGAAGCAGTACTGTCAATGGCAACTGCGCAGGCTATGGTTATGGTTACGGCTATGGTAGCTCCTACTGTCCCGTCACTCCAACCAATCCACCCACCGGCACGTATACCCTGACCGTGACCGCACAGGACAGCAAGACTGCCAGTATCGCATCCAGTACAACCGTTACGCTTCAGATCAACTAAGCGCAGACACACACAAACATGCGGCAGGGCGGTTACACCGGCAATTTCCCTGCCGCTTACTTTTTGCCGTGGCGCATTGACCCCTGTCGCACCTGCCCCTACACTGGCATCAGAGGTTTCCATGTGCCAGTGCAGCTATAACGCGGAGAATGTACAGGCCGCCCGGCATCGCAGAATCGGTTTGCTCCTCGGAGCCATCACCGCCGTCCTGGGACTCATTCCGCTGATGTTTCCCGACTGGGTTCACTCCCTGGCCATGAGCAATGGCCAAATCGGATGGAGTCAACTCCGGTGGGTGATGATCGGCACGCAGGTGGTGCTGATCGTGGTGGCCCTGCGACAGCTTTCGCTGGCCCGCCAACTCTCGTCCACCTGCCGCTGACGGCTCAGTTCTGGTTCAGGCTCCCCTGATGCCGCACGTCCGCGCCCTGCACCCAGAAGATCACATCCTCGGCAATATTCGTGGCATGGTCGGCCACTCGCTCCAGACTCCGACAGACCATCAGTGCCGTCAGCGCCTGCGGTGCGTGCTGGCTTTCGGCAGCCATCAGCGCAGAAAGCGCACTGTGCGCCGCGCGATTGATACCATCAACGGCATCGTCCATACTCAGCACGGCTCGCGCCAGCTCCGCATCAGCCTCAATAAATGCCTGCAGCGCACGGCGTACCATATTGGAGGCCAGGGTGGCCATGCGTGGAATATCCACCGGCAGCTCGATGCTGGCCAGGTGCTCCATCACGCGCACCCGGTCGCTGATGCTTTTGGCCGCGTCACCCACCCGCTCCACATCGGAATTGATCTTTATAACAGCCAGGATGAAGCGCAGATCGATGGCCATAGGCTGCTCCATAGCCAGAATATCGAGCGCGGCCTGATCAATTTCCCGCTCCATGCGGTTGATCGCCTGTTCGCTGCGGTCCACCAGGTCGCAGATGGTCAGATCCCGCACACGGTAGGACTCAATGGCACGCTGAATCTGCTGCTCGGCCAATCCGGCCATCACGAGCAGTTTTTCCTTCAGTTCGTCCAGACTCTGCTGGAATCGGATGCGAGTCATGCTGCCATCCTTCCTGCCTTAACCGAAGCGCCCTGTGATGTAGTCTTCGGTACGCTTATCGCTCGGGTTGGTAAAGATCTTGTGCGTGGAGTCGAACTCAACCAACCGTCCATTGAGAAAGAATCCCGTCTTTTCCGCCACGCGCGCCGCCTGCTGCATGTTGTGCGTCACGATGACGATCGTGTACTGGCTCTTGAGCTGGAAGATCAGATCCTCAATCTTCGACGTGGAGACAGGATCCAGTGCCGAGGCCGGCTCATCCATCAGCAACACCTCCGGATCCACGGCCAGCGCGCGGGCAATGCACATGCGCTGCTGCTGACCGCCGGAGAGGCTAGCTCCAGACTTCTTTTTCAGATCGTCCTTAACCTCATCCCACAGCGCGGCGCTGCGCAACGAACGCTCCACAATTTCATCCAGTTCCCGGCGATTGCGATAGCCGTTCAGCTTCAATCCGCTGCACACGTTGTCATAAATCGACATGGTGGGAAAGGGATTGGGCCGCTGAAAGACCATACCGACGCGACGGCGAATTTCAACCGGGGAGATGTCGTTGTAAATGTCCAGATCCCCGATGCGCACCGTACCCGTGACCCGCGCAATGGGATTCGTCTCATGCATACGGTTCAGGCAACGGACAAAGGTGCTCTTGCCGCAACCGGAAGGACCGATCAGCGCAGTCGCGTGATTGGCCGGAATATTCAGCTCGATATCCTGCAGGGTATGGGTTGCTCCATACCAGGCATTCAGAGCCTTCACTTCAATCGCAACACCCACTAACTTGCTCCCTTCAGCGTTCCGCGGCTGGTGAAGAACCGAACCAGCGACACGGCAATCACGATCAGCGCAATCAGGACCAGGGAACCGGCCCATGCCTGTCGGTGTTGATCATCGTAGGGGGAAATGGCGTAGTTATAAATCTGCAGCGGCAGCGCGGAGATCTCATGATTCAGCGACACGCTCCAGAACTGGTTGCCCAGCGCGGTGAACAGCAGCGGAGCCGTCTCTCCAGCCACGCGGGCAAAGGCCAGCATGCAACCGGTAATCACGCCGGGCGAGGCCGTCTTCAACGTGATGGAAAGTACGGAGCGCCAATTGGGCACGCCCAGTCCAAGTGCGGCTTCGCGCACCGAGTGCGGCACCATAAGCAGCATCTCCTCGGTGGTGCGAGTCACGGTGGGAATCATCATGATGCCCAGAGCTACGCCGCCGGCAAAAGACGAGAAGTGGTGCATTGGCACAACTATCAGTGAAAAAGCCGCAATGCCCATCACGATCGAAGGTACGCCGTTCAGAACATCCGCGGTGAATCGGATAGCATTGGCCAGCTTTGTGCCGCGGCCAAACTCCGCCAGATATATGCCGCCACCAATGCCTATGGGAATCCCGAAGAAACTAGCCACGCCCAGCACCACCGCCGAGCCGACGATGGCATTGGCCATACCGCCGCCAACCTCACCCTCCGGCTTGGGAATCTGCGTGAAGAAGGCCAGATTCAGCGAGCTCGCGCCCTTGTAAATGAGATAGAAAAAGATAGCAACCAGAGGAGCCACCACCAATAGAGTGGCCAGAATGGCCAGTGACGTCGCAAGGTGGTCCTTGACCGTTCGCCAGGCGGAGTGGAGATTTTGCCGGGGACGTGCTGCCATGAGCTCTCCTTATTGCACGCGGGCCGGCGCGCCGCGTGTGACTGCCCACACCAGAAGGCGTGCGAAGGCGTTGACGATGATGGTGACCAGAAACAGCGCCAGGCCGACCTCGATCAGCGCGCTGCGGTGCATATCACTGGTTGCTTCGGTAAACTCGTTGGCAATCACCGAAGCCATGGAATGGCCCATGGACAAAAGCGACAGATGAATCTCCGGGGAGTTGCCGATCACCATGGCTACAGCCATCGTTTCTCCCAGCGCGCGGCCCAGTCCCAGGATGATGGAGCCAACGATGCCGATGCGGGCATTGCGCAGCACGGCCATCCGTATCATCTCCCAGCGGGTGGCTCCCAGCGCCAGCGCTGCTTCCCGCTGGCTGTTTGGCACCGCGCTCATCACCTCGCGGGTCAGCGCGGCAATGATGGGCAGAATCATAATAGCCAGAATGGCTCCAGCACCCAGCAGACCTAACCCCAGATTCACCCCGCCAAACAACCCGTTGTCGCCGAATAGATGCGTCCAGCCGAACAGTCTTTCCAGCAGCGGAAGCTGGAAGATTCGAATGAAGATGGGGTTGATGTTGTCCCGCAGCAGCGGTACGAGTACAAAGATGGCCCAAAGGCCGTATACCACGCTGGGAATGGCCGCCAGCAGTTCCGTGAAAAACGACAGCGGCGAACGCAACCAGCGCGGACACATCTCAGTGAGGAAAATGGCCAGTCCTATAGCCAGCGGAACCGCAATGCACAGCGCGACAAGCGAGGTAATCAGCGTGCCATAGATGAACGGTAGCGCATAGAAGATACCATTGACAGGATCCCAGAACAGTGGAAGGTGGGTAATCGGATCCACGTTAAAGCGGTAAAAGAACGAAAGGCCAAAAGCATGCCAGCTAAGGTGCGACTGCGTGATCAACTCCGTTGCAATCAGTGCCACCAGGGCAAAGATGACCAGTGCGCACAGCAGCATGATTCCGGCGAAGATGCGATCCGCTACGCTCGAACTGCCCCGAGACAGAAGGTAGCGGCGAACTGCGGAGATCGGCTGATCCGCCTGCAACGAAACCTGCGCTGCGGCAGGCACCGGAATGCGGACCGGTACACTTCCCTCAGGATTCCCGGCAGCTGGATTGGGAACATGCAGATTCGACATGACAAGCCTCTTTCACCGTATCGGAGTACGATGAAAGGAGTGTTAAAACCATGCAAAACAAAGAACATAATCCAGCACGTGCCAACAAGCCAAGGGCCCGCACCGAAGTGCGGGCCCTTGGCAAACCCTTGGTAATGCTTGAGTTCCAAGCCTACTGCAGGGTGTAGACAACCTTCAGAACCTTGTCCTTCACGTTCTTCGGCAGCGGTGCATAGTAGAGCCCGGAGACCTCATCCTCGCCAGACTTGACCATCCAGTTCAGGAAGTCCTTCAGCACACGGCCCTTTGCCGCATCCTGAGCCTTCACCGGCACAAGCATCCAGGAGAAACTGGAGATTGGATAAGCAGTGGCACCCGGAGCATTCGTAATGGAGACCCGGAAGTCAGCCGGCATGCTCTTCGAGCTGGCAGCAGCTTCCGTTACGCCGGCAATCGAAGCCGTGATCCACTTGCCCGCGGCATTCTTCACCGCACCGTAGGAGATGTGGTTCTGCAGCGCGTAGGTCAGCTCCACGTAGCCGATGGAACCGGGAAGCTGACGCACCAGACCGGTCACGCCTTCACTGCCCTTGCCACCAATGCCCTTGGGCCAGTTCAGCGAGGTACCCACACCAGGACCACTGGCCCAGGCCTTGCTCACCTTGCTCAGATAGTCGGCAAAAATGAAGGTGGTGCCGCTACCATCGGCGCGGTGAACCACATTGATAGCCAGGGCCGGCAGGCTCACTCCCGGATTTTCCGAAGCAATGCGGGGATCATTCCATTTTGCGATCTTGCCCATGTAGATATCGGCAAGCGTCTCTCCGGAGAAGCGCAGCGTATTGATGCCTGGCACGTTGAAGATGGGAACCACCGCGCCAAGAACCACAGGAATATGAACCAGCTTCACCTTGGACTTGGCCAGCTGAGCATCGGTCATGGGACCATCGCTGGCACCAAAGTCCACCAGGCCATTGGAAACCTGCTGGATGCCGCCGCCCGATCCAATGGACTGGTAGTTGATCTGAACGCCGGGATGCGCATTGCTGTACTCACTGAACCACTTGGCAAAGATCGGGTAGTCAAAGGTGGATCCTGCACCGGTCAGATGCTGCGCCGAGGCGGACTGTGCGCCGGCAACGAGGGCGACACAAACCATCAAGGCTGCGGAAAGAAAGCTGCGCTTGTTCACACGTGCTCCTATACGGAAAGTCTTCCAATACCATTCTGGAACAGGATTGTTACGGAGAGTTGAATCCGGATGAATAGGATGTTATTTTTCAGCCTTCTAACGGAAGGCTAGCCGCACGTTCCCTGCGGCTCAGGCCGTGGCAGGCGTCTGCGATGGCGTAGCCTCGGCGGAAGCCACAACCGGCAGTGTGAAGTGGAAGGCTGTTCCCTGCCCCAGTTCGCTCTCTGCCCATATGGTGCCGCCATGGATCTGCAGAATATGCTTGACGATTGCCAGTCCAAGTCCAGTGCCGCCAGACTCTCGCGATCTAGCCTTGTCCACCCGATAGAAACGCTCAAAGATGCGCTCCAGATGCTCGGAGGCAATGCCCGGGCCAAAGTCGCGCACGCAGAACTCCACCTGGTTGCCGGAGCGAACCGCCGATACCAGTATGCGCGGGCTGGATCGCGCATACTTCAGAGCATTCTGAATCAGGTTGCCGAAGACCTGCGTCATCGCGTACTCATCGGCGCAGACAATGTCCTCGACCAACGTTCCGGTCTCCAGTGCAATGCCGGACTCGACCACCAGTCCTGCCAGCGAATCCATCGCATCGTTGACCAGTTGATCGGCGCGAACCCGCTGCGGATGCAGTTGGTAATCCTTGCTCTCAATGCTGGCCAACTCCAGCAGATCCTCCGTCAGCCGGTTCATACGCTGCGCATTCTTCAGAATGATGGCCAGAAACTCGCGCGTGGTCTCCGGCCTGGGCAACTCATCCTCCAGCAGCGTTTCCACGTAACCGGAGATGGAGGTCAGCGGTGTGCGTAGCTCGTGGCTTACGTTGGCAATAAACTCGCGACGCGACTTCTCTGCCGACTCCACCGCGGTCACATCATGCAGCACCACCACTGCACCGCCGCCCGGCGTCGGCGCCGCATTCACCTCAAAAATCCGCCCTGGAACAAAGGCAATCGCGCGCCCGGTTGTCACCTCGCGTCGCCCAAGCGCACCCTCCACACAGCGCAGCACATCCGGGTCGCGGATAGCAGAGGCCAGTCCAATGCCTTCGCGGATGAATGTGCCGGCATGGCGCTGCATTACCGAATTTGACCAGCTCACGCGTCGGTCGCAACTGATGGCGACTACAGCCTCCTGCATGGAATCCAATAGAGCTGCCAGCTCACGACGCCGGTTGTCCAATTCGGCAAAGCTCGACTCCAGGCGCGCCGCACTCACGTTCAGCGCCTGAGCCATCATTGTCAGCTCATCATTTTCCCGGTCGTCCAACCGTGCGTCCAGGTGCCCTTCGGCAATCTGCAGGGCAAAGTCCACCATGCGCCGCAGTCGCATCGAGATGCTACGGGAAAACCATGCCGCCAGCAGCAGTGCCAACAGCAGCGCAGCCAAGCCGGAAAATAAAGCCTCCTGCCCCACCACATGCTGCGGACGCTGCGCGGCATTGCGCACTATGCGATGAAAGAGTATCTCGATGATGACCGCATGGAAGACGAGCAGCAGCGCAAAGAGACCGAGTAGCTTGGAAAAGACCTTGCGTTTCACGCGCTGTCTCCACTCCGATACGGAACCACCACCGGACCGGTTTGCCTACTGGCCCTTGGGCAGTTCAAATCGGTAGCCGGCTCCGCGCACTGTCTTCAGATAGCGCGGATTCTCCGCATCCAGTTCAATCTTTTCACGAATGCGCCGCACATAGACATCCACCGAGCGGGGAGTCACGAAACGCGCATCGCCCCAAACCGCATCCAGCAGGTGATCCCGGCTGAAGACCCTTCCAGGATGCCGCGCCAGATAATCCAGCAGGCGAAACTCGGTGGCAGTCGTCGTCGTCAGCGTACCGCGCACATGCAACTGCATGGCGTTGGCGTCAATCTCAATCTCGTCAAAGCGCAGCACTGAAACATTGGACGGGCGCTCGAAGCGACGAATCACAGCCTTCACCCTGGCCAGCAACTCACGCGTGGAAAAAGGCTTGGTTATATAATCGTCAGCGCCTAGCTCCAACCCCAGCACACGGTCGTTTTCCGCTGCCCGCGCCGTCACAAAGATGATGGGAACCGTAGCCAGCATGCTGTGGTTGCGCAGTCTGCGACACACGTCCAGACCATCTCCACCGGGAACCATGATGTCCAGCAGAAACAGTGCGGGAATATTGCGTTCGGCCTCAGGAATCAGATGTGTGGGGGATGCAAAAACCCGCGGTGAATAACCGGCGGCTTCCAGATGATGCTGCATCAAGCGGGAGATATCGGCGTCGTCTTCAAGCACAAAAATCGTCTGGCTCAAATGCACTTCCCTGCCCTCAGGATTTGCTGCGGCAACCTACTGCTAAGCATATGCCGGATCAGCTATCACTAGCCTAGACCAGTTCAAATCCCGAATTGCAAATCTACGATGAATTTGTAACACACTGTTTGCACGCTGTTCATGCGCCGATACGATATCCTGAACCTGCAGGCATCCCGCACGCCTGCAATGCACGCCCTGAATAGGGATTCATCCGCCCTCCGAATTCCCGGATGCCTGAAAGGAGTCTTGTGACACTGATTCTGCTGCTAGTCGGCTTTGTCGTCGGAATCGCCTCCGGAATCATCGGCATCGGTGGAGGCATATTCTTTATCCCGATCCTGGTTTTCCTTTTCCACATGGACCAGCATAAGGCCCAGGGAACATCTCTGGCAGCGCTGCTGCTCCCGGTGGGCATCTTTGCCTTCTGGACCTACTACCGGGACGGCAATGCCGACCTGAAGATGGGATTGCTGCTGGCGGCAGGTTTTACCGTGGGTGGACTGGCCGGCGGCTGGATTGCTCAAACCATTCCCGACTTTGCCCTTCGCCGGGTCTTTGCCATCGTTCTGATCGTGCTCGGCGTGAAGATGCTTCTGCAGCGCTAAAGAATTGATGGACCAGCCCACTTGAACGGCAAACCGTCCGGGGAACAGTTCGGACTAAGCACGAACCGTTCCGTAGTGCTCGATGACGTAGCGGTCCAGAATCGCCTTGAACTCGTTCACGATATTGTCCCCGCGCAGCGTCGTATACAGCTTCCCGTCCACGTAGACCGGTGCCTTCGGCTCTTCGAAAGTCCCCGGCAGGCTGATGCCAAGATTGGCGTGCTTGGACTCCCCGGGGCCGTTGACCACGCAGCCCATCACGGCCAGCTTCAGCTCTTCCACGCCCGGATACTGCTTCCGCCACACCGGCATTGACGTTCGCAGATAGCCCTGAATCTGCTCGGCCAGCTCCTGGAAGTAGGTGCTGGTCGTGCGCCCGCAGCCGGGGCAGCTTGTCACCTGTGGCATGAAGCTGCGAATCCCAAGCGACTGCAAGATCTGCTGTGCCACATGTACTTCTTCCGTGCGCGCACCACCCGGTGCAGGCGTCAGGCTTACGCGAATCGTATCTCCAATACCCGCCAGCAGCAGCGGAGCCAGTCCCGCAGCCGAGGCCACAATTCCCTTCGATCCCATTCCGGCTTCGGTCAGCCCCAGATGCAGCGCATAGTCGCAGCGCGCCGCCAGGTTGGTGTACACATCGATCAGGTCGCGGACGCCGCTCACCTTGGCCGAGAGAACAATCTGGTCCCGACGTAATCCATAGCGCTCGGCAGCGGCTGCGTTGTCCAGTGCTGAGACAACCATTGCCTCCATCATCACTTCCCGCGCAGGCCGTGGCGTCACGCTCTGGTTATTCTCGTCCATCATGCGCGTCAGCAGCGCCTGGTCCAGCGAGCCCCAGTTCACGCCGATCCGAACTGGTTTCTGGTGGCGCACTGCTACCTCTACCATGGTGCGAAAGTTGTCGTCGTCCTTGCGGCCAATCGAGACATTGCCAGGATTGATCCGATACTTGGCCAGAGTCTCCGCACAGCCGGGAAACTTCGTCAGCAGCAGGTGACCGTTATAGTGAAAATCGCCCACAATCGGAACCGTAATTCCACGCTTCGCCAGCCCTTCCACGATCTTTGGCACGGCGGCAGCGGCATCTTCATTGTTGACCGTGACGCGCACAATCTCTGAACCAGCCAGCGCCAGCGCTTCCACCTGGTCAATCGTGGAGGGAACATCTGCCGTGTCCGTGTTCGTCATCGACTGCACTACGACCGGGACTTCCCATCCCACCCGCACCGAACCAACCTTCACTGTTACCGACTTGCGACGCTGAATCTCTGCCATGCTTCTAGTTTACCCGTTCGGTTTGTGAAATGGCATTGCAATCAAAACAGGTTACAGCCAGGATCAAGCATGGATGCGAGTTCCTGGGCGATGTTGAGAATTCGAATTGCGATACAATCCAGTCAGAAGTGGCCCCGTAGCTCAGCTGGATAGAGCAGCGGTTTCCTAAACCGGAGGTCGCAGGTTCGAATCCTGCCGGGGTCACCATCCCAACCCAATCAAGCAGATCAAGGATCTACGACACCGTAGCCGAACCTTGCGCGGACAGGTTTTTCATACTCCCATCTGTAACCTACGGATGCGGAGCTACTGCACGCCTCGGCTCCGCAAAACTGCTGCCCGCCAGCAGGCACAGAATGGGCATCGTCGGCAATCGCAAGCGGCTGATCGCCTGTCCACCGCCGGAGACAGCCAGAAACCCCGCGACCAGCAGCAACAGGAGCACAAGCTGCGGCATGGGCAGCCGTCTGCGCGCCACAGCCAGCGCGACCAGTCCATACACCAGAAATAGATAGCCAACAAAGGCCGCCTCCACAGGCCATCGCCACGCCGAAACCGACGACACAGCCAGCAGACGAAACAGTTGCGTCGTGCCCGGAGCCATCAGCAGACGCAGCTCTCCTCGCAACCAGGACTGCAGCAGCCGTGCGGGATGCGCAGCCAACTCGCGCATGGCCTGTCGATGCAGCCACTGGCTCTGCGTTGCAGCAGAGCTTCCCTGCAGCTCCGGATGCAGCCGCAGCCAGCGCGCAGGATCATCCTTGCCCACCTGCTGCTGCCACTGCTCCAGCGAGAGATGCTGCGTCTCCGCAATCGTATCCCCGGCAATGTAAAAGTAGAGATTTTTACTTGCCACGGCGGAAAACCCCATATATCTGCCAACCGCCCGATTGCGTAGCATCCACGGCAACACTGCCGCCGCGAACACCAGTAGAAACAGAATCCCGTGCGTCAGCCGCTGCCTTCGCCCACCATCTCCGGAACGCGCTTCCAGCAGCGGCATGGCCACGGCCATTGGAAGTGCAAACACCAGCGCAACCGGCCGCACATAGGCCATGGCCGCAAGCAACAGCGCAGCAATCGCTGACCACGGAAGCCCCGGCCGCTTCAGACAACGAGAATCCAGCCATCGAGAGTCCTGCCAACGCAGCAACGCCCACAGCAGCAGCACCAGAAGAAAAACGAACAGCGTCTCCGACAGCACACGCACGGCATGCTCGGCGCTCAACACCTCCACAGCCAGCAGCCACGCCGTGGCCATGGCTGCCCGATGGGATCCTGTCAGCACTTCCGCAAGTTTTGCCGCCAGCGCCAATGAAATTCCACTCAGCAAGATCTGCACCATCAATAGCGGCAACAGATGACCGGAAGCAGCGCCAGTGGCAATGGCAAAGATCGGATACCCCGGCGTACGATCCATCTCCGGCTGCCCTCCCACACAGAAACATCCGTGATGCAATAGCTCACGGGCAGGCTGCAGATAGCTGGCGGAATCCCCCGCCATCACGGCCACCGACCCCGTTGCATGCAGAGCAAACAGCAACAGACATACACGCAAAAACAGTGCTGCCAGAACCGGCATGAGAATCGACGTCTGCAGCGGCCAGCCAAGCGTAGCCAGCACTCCGGCCTGGGAGAATCGCTCTGCACCAGAGCCGCTCATACGTCTGCCCTCTCCACGCGAAGCAACCGGCCGTAAAACTCCTCCCAAAGCGCTGCAATTCTGTCAGGAGCATAGTGCTGCTCCACCCGTAGCCGCGCCTTCCGCGCAACGTTTGCCGCATGCGATGGGTCTGTGTGAGCCTGCCGCTGCATGCACCCGAGCATCGCTTGAGCCAGCGCTTCGCTGTCACTGGGAGGAACCAGACTGCCCGTATCCGCGAGCATTTCACGTACGCCACCCACATCCGTTGCCACAATCGGCAACTGCATGGCCATCGCTTCGCCCAACGCCAACGGAGCCCCCTCCCAGGCCGAAGCCATAACAAATCCATCAGCGGCAAACAGCAGAGCAGGAACATCGAAACGTATCCCCAGAGCCTGCACTCCCGGCGCCGTGCCCACACGAGCAAACAGCGCATGATTGGATCGCGCATGGCGGTCCTCCGCCACACCGCCCACAACCCAAAGTCTGCTCTCGGGGTGTCGCTCAAGGACCTTCGCAAAGGCACGCAACAGATTGGGATAGTCTTTGGCTCTCGCCATGCGCCCCACCGCAATCCATACGAACCCATCTCCGGCAGCAAGCTCCTTTCGCAACAGTGCCCGCTGCTCGGACTCCACTTTCAGCCATGAAAGATCAATCGCGTTGGGAATCGTCTCTATATCGGTTGCAGCTCCCACTTGCAGCATCCGCTGCCGTACCGCCTCACTTACAGCCGTCGCAGCATGCATTCTGCTTCGCGTCAGCCGATAGAGCATCATGCGCAACCATCCGCCTTCGCTCACGTTATGGAAGGTGTGCACAACGCGCGGCCAGACATCCGGCAATCGGAGCATCCGTGCAAATAGATTCGCCGGAAAGGTATGGCTGTGCAGAATCTCTGGCTGAAAAGCCTGCAGAAATGGCCCAGCCAGATGCAACGCACGCAGCATGCCATGTATGGACCGCGGCTGATTCAGTCGCAATGCCGGCAGGCTTGTCTCCAGCTCCGAATCCTGTGCTGCAAACAGCACTACCAGTAAAACAATGTGTCCGCGACGACGCATCTGCTCGGCCATGAGCAGCGTCTGTCGCTCGGCCCCGCCCAATGCCAGCGTGCTGATGCAGTAGGCAATCCGCATGCACTCAGAGTAAGACAATGCGGACGGCTGCCATAAGCACAACCGCCCGCATGCACATCCTCCGGCAACAGCAACTTCGATCAGCGCGCCACTACAAGAACGACAAAGCTGCCTGGAACAATCGTCGGCCAGGGATGAGGATTGGCGGCAGTGGGTGCTGGCCTTGGTCCAAACTTGGCCGCCACCAGATACACCTTCCCCGTCTTTTCATCCAGAGCCATCGTGCGTGCGCTGCGCTGCGTGGGCACATTTGCCAGCACCGTATAACGGTTTGCAGCATCCTGGCGCACCACTGTCAGCGTCCCTTCACCGTTGGAGCTGAAGACCAGCTTTCGTTGTGCATCAAACCCGGCTGCATCCGGACCGTCGCCAATTGGAACAGTGGCTACCACCTTGCCTGTGTTGCCATCTGTAGCCGTCATCACCTTGCCATCGCAGACAGAAAACAGAATCTCGTGCTCGGTATCCGCAGCCTGTCCGCTGGGAGACTCGCATGGAGCCAGCGGCCACTGCGCCAACGGCTTCATTGTGCGCGCATCCACCTTCTCCAGCAGGCTCTTGTCCTCGATATTGACAAAGACCGAGCCTTTACCATCCGAGGTCGGAAACTCCGGCTTGCCCGCCAGCGGAA
>JAKBAG010000209.1 GCA_021809235.1 Acidobacteriota bacterium | reverse complement strand
GTGACTTTGCTCAGCCTGTCGGCGGCGCTGCAGGAGCTGTCCCACACCAAGACCGATGCCCAGGGACACTTTACGCTGACCACGCCCGATGACTCACAGCCCTACCTGGTGCGCGTGCATCACGACTCCGGCGATTACTTTGAAAACATGCCACCCGGCCTGCATGAGGCCAATATCACGGTCTATGACGTGGCCCGCAAAGTGGCTGGTGTTTCCACCGAAGCCGATGTGCTGCGCGTGGAGGCGGCCAATGGTCAGTTGACGGTGACAGAGAGCTACTTCGTCAAGAACATCTCGTCACCGCCCATCACCCAGGGTGGGGATCATACCTATGAGATCGTGCTGCCGCAGGATGCAACGATTGAAGGTGCGGCAACGGTGGGCCCTGCCAATATGCCACTGGCCGCCACACCCGATCCGGTGGGCGCCAAGGGGCATTATGCCTTTTCGTATCCGATCCGTCCCAATGAAGGCGACAACGGAACGCGATTCCAGGTGACATATCACGTGCCGTACTCCGGCAGCTTCACCTTCCATGCCAAGCTCATGCAGGGAGCGGACAATCTGGCCGTTATGCTGCCGAAGAGCATGCAGTTCCAGGGCAATGGATTTCAATTGGTTCCCGATGACGTGAATGCGCAGACCTATCTGACACGAGGCGTGGCACCGGGGCAGACGATGGACTTTACCGTAAGCGGAACCGGACAGCTGCCGCGCGACGCCGGCGCGCAGGCACAGGGCGCAGGCGGACAGGGCGGCGGGCAGGCCGATGCCCAGCAGAGCGGACCCAATGGCGCACCCGGCGGCGGATTAGGCAATCCCATTGCCACACCGGATCCGTTGGCTAAATACAAGTGGTGGATCCTGGGCGGTCTGGGTCTGGCGCTGGTGATTGCTGCAGCCTTCCTGCTGCGCCAGCCAGCTCCTGCCGTCGTGGCAGCAGGTTCTGTGGCGGCGGGTACAGGAGCAACTGCAGGCAGCCAGCGGATACCGGGGAAAACAGTTCCCGGTGGCGCCGTCAGTGCTGGGGTACATTTCAGTGGTACGTCCAAGCACGGGCTGCTGCTGGAAGCGCTCAAGGAAGAGCTGTTCACGATTGAAAGCGAGCGCATAGCCGGAACCCTGACGCAGGAGCAGTATGCAGAGGTCAAGGCTGGCATTGAGATTGTGCTGAAGCGTGCTCTGGAACGCAACAAGGCAGAGAACGGCAAACGATCGTAACGCAGTGCCCGTGGCGCAACTGACGGCCTGCCCGCCAAGGCAAGCCGTCAGTTGCGGCTACAATGGGAGGGCAAGGAGCAGCCGAAACGATGAAGACACTGATTCGTACTCTTCTCATGCTGGCGTTGATTGTGTGGCTGGGAGCTGAGATTTTCTTCCCTGTGGTCGCAGCCGTTACCTTCGGACAGCTGGCACCGAATACCCATGCCGCTGGACAGATCGTGGGCGCGCTGCTGCGCATCCTGCATACGATCGGCTCTGGTGCTGGACTGGTGGCGCTAGCATTGCTTGCCCTGTCTCCAGCCTGGGGTCTGTACAAGGCGAAAAGTGTATTGCCCGCCATGGCTCTCCTGCTGATGATGGTCGGGCTGACCAGCTACTCGCAGCATGGCATCATGCCGCAGATGGAGCGGGATCGCGTGGCGGCCGGCGGAGCGATTGATCTGGCCCCGGCAAACAATCCGGCCCGCATGGACTTCAATCGCCTGCATGAGCGGAGCACACAGGTGGAAGAAGCGGTTCTGCTGATGGGCATCGTAGTGGTGGTGCTGGTGGCACACGCTGAGTCGGCGCGCGCATCGTGAAGACCTCAGGACTGGCGATTGCATTGGGAACAGTAGCTGCGCTGGCAGATGTTGCCGGTGGTTTTGTGCTGGTAAGGGCGCATGCGGCGGAGCGCTCGCTGCGCTATTTCGTGGCGCTGGGCGCGGGATTCCTGATGGCGACCACGCTTCTTGAGATGGTTCCCGAGGGAATGCGGCTGAATGGCCACATGGCTCCGGTACTGATGATGATCGGCTATTGCGCGGTGCACTTTCTGGAGCACACCGTCAATGCGCACTTTCACTTTGGCGCCGAAACCCACTCGGATGAGTTCGTTTCTGCCCATACCAGCTACTCGGTACTGGGCGGGCTGGCGTTGCATGCCCTGTTCGACGGTGTTGCCATCGGCTCCGGCTTTGCGGTCTCCAGCGCACTGGGCTGGCTGATCTTTGCCGCCGTCTTCCTGCACAAGGCACCAGAAGGCTTTACCATTGCCTCGGTGATTCTGGCCAGTGGCGGCAGTCGCGGCAATGCCGTGCTGGCAACGGTGACACTGGCCGTAGCGACGGTCAGCGGAGTACTGGTGATGACCGCTGCCCCGGAGCTGGTGGCCTATGGGCTGCCACTTTCCGCCGGAGTCGCGCTCTATGTAGCAGCAACGGACCTGGTCCCGGAGGTGAATCGCGAGCCGGGCGTGGGGATGGCGCTGGTGTTTTTTGCAGGCGTGGCGGGATTTCTGCTGCTGCGGATGTTGACGCCGGGTTTGTGAGACGGTCGCAGGTGTGCGTCCCGCAGAGAAAAATCCGCTTGACAGCGATGCAATACACTGATGCGTTGATTCGGGAGGTCAGATTCCGGAAGTCAACGGAAGGCGAGTGGACGAGCAGGTGAAAGGTTCGGGCAAGTTTCCCAGAAGCAGAAGGATCGCTCTGCGGCATCTGCCACGAGTACAGGAAAAGCTGGCAGGAGTTCACCAGAGGAATCTGTACAAGTGGCTGATCGTGGCTCCGATGATCGGCGTGATCTCCGGGCTGGTGATTACTGTGGTTGTTTTTCTGGTGTTGAAGGAACTCTGGCCGGCGGTTCTGGGCTACTATTTGCAGCATCACTGGGCGATTGTGCCTGGGCTGGTGCTGGGCTGCGCGGTGACGGGGCTGATGATGCAGTACCTGACGCCGAACCCGAATGAACACTCGACGGAAGAGATTATTCAGGCGTATCACGAGCATGAGGGCGCGGTAGATATGCGCTGGTTTCCGCAGAAGCTGCTGGCTTCGGTGACGACGGTGGGCTTTGGCGGCAGCACGGCGCTGGAGGGACCTAGCATCTATGGAGGCGCGGCGCTGGGGTCGTGGCTGTGGAAGAAACTGCGCCGATTTCCGCGTTTTCGCCTGACGGATCGCGACCGGCGGATCATGCTGATCTGTGGCGCAGCGGCGGGAATGGCGGCAGTTTTTCGCGCCCCATTCACGGGCATTGTGTTTGCGCTGGAGATGCCGTACAAGGACGATCTGGCGCATGAGGCGCTGTTGCCGTCGCTGATTGCGGCAGTGGTGTCATATATGACGCTGGGAAGTTTTTTTCGCAGCGGGCCGCTGTTTGATTTTGTGACGACTTCGACGTATCGGACCTCGGATCTGCTGTGGTCGCTGGTGCTAGGCGCGCTGATCGGGCTGCTGTCGATGGCGTTTGTGCTGATGTTCCGCAGGGTACGGTGCAGCGTGGTGAACTGGAGTTGGCCGCACTGGATCAAGTTGTCAATTGGCGGACTGATCACGGGAATCTGCGGGCTGGTGTTTTTGCAGTTCTATCCGGGCACGCTGGTGCCGCTGGGGCCGAACTATGAGGCTGTACAAAGCATTCTGACAACTCCACACAGCACTCCGGAGCTGCTGCTGTTTGCGCTGCTGAAGCTTGGCGCAACGGTGGGGACGCTGGGCTTTGGCGGATTGAGCGCGATGTTTGTGCCGCTGTTTCTGACCGGCGGCGGACTGGGCATTGCGTTTGCGCAGTCCGTGGTGCATTCTCCGTCGGTAGGTCTGTATGCGGCGGTGGGGATGGCTGCGTTCATTTCCGCCGGATACAAGACGCCGCTGACGGCGGTGGTATTTGTGGCCGAGGCGACGGGCGGGCACGGCTTCATCATCCCTGCATTGCTGGGAGCCGCTGTTGCCTATGCGGTCTCAGGCGATGCCTCTGTCTCCAGCGACCAGCGCGTGCGCGGGGAGCGCGACTGAAGGATCCACTCGGAAGCATTCCTCCTGCCGTAGCGCTACACGCCTGTGCGGCGGGTACATTCTGGGAAGGATGCCGGTGTTTACCCCCAGAGAGTACATCTGCATTCATTGCACTTCCGGTACACTGGAGATGCAATGGACAGTGCAGTCGCCGCAGAACTTCCCCTGACAAGTCGTATAGGCAGCCGGATAGCAAGCTACTGGCGCTCGATGATGGCCAACCGAGAAGACCAGGTCTTTCTTCTTCTTTCACTTCTGATTGGAGCCCTGGTCGGTCTGGTCGTTGTGGCCATGATCGAACTGACCGAGCGGCTGGGCATGCGTCTCTATCCGGTTGGCAGTGCCGCCTGGCGTCGTGTTCTGATCCCGATCGGCGGTTCGCTGGTGCTGGGCTTTCTGCTGGTACGGTTCTTTCCCTTTGCACGCGGCACAGCCATTCCGCAAACCAAGGCTGCCGTACAGACGCGCGGTGGATACATCTCGCTCCGTACCGTACTGGTTAAGTTTTTCTGCACCGCAGCCTCGCTTGCCTGCGGCATTCCACTGGGTCCGGAAGGTCCATCCGCGCAGATTGGCGCCGGAATTGCCTCGGTGCTGGGCCGCCGACTGGGCCTGAAGCCGGAAAAGGTGCGCGCTCTGCTTCCGGTGGGTGCAGCCGCCGCTATTGCAGCCGCATTCAACACCCCGATGGCCGCTGTTCTCTTTGCGCTGGAAGAGATCATGGGCGATCTGAATGCCCCGATCCTGGGCTCCGTGGTACTGGCTTCGGCAACGTCCTGGATGATGTTGCGGCTGGTGCTGGGCAACAGTCCACTGTTCCGGGTCCCGCGCTACTCGCTGGTGCACTCCAGTGAGTTTGCCATCTATGCCGTTCTCGGCATTGTCGGCGGAGTGGTATCCGCAGCCTTTACCCGTTTTCTGCTCTACCTTCGGGTGCAGTTTCTCTCGCTGCCAAAGAAAACCGTCTGGTGGCATCCGGTGGTAGGTGGCGTGGTGGCCGGCCTGATGGGCTGGGCCGTACCGCAGACCCTGGGTGTGGGCTATGGATACATCGGTGACGCACTGAATGGCAACATGGTGCTGAAGATCATGCTGCTGCTGGTTCTGCTTAAGTTCTTCGCTGTGACGATTGCCTATGCAACCGGAAACGTGGGCGGCATTCTGGGGCCCACAATCTTCCTGGGAGCCATGGTGGGCGGGTCGGTCGGAAGCATTGCCCACCTGCTGCTGC
>JAKBAG010000208.1 GCA_021809235.1 Acidobacteriota bacterium | reverse complement strand
CGTCACGTCATAGAAGCGCATCATCAGGCTCGTCAGCGTCGTCTTGCCCGCGCCCGTGTGGCCCACAATCGCCACCGTCTCGCCCGGCTCCACCACAAACGAAACATCCTTCAGAATCCACTCAATATCGCTCCGCGCCGCCAGTTCCGCATCCGTGGCCGAGGCCACCCACGCGCGCTCCTCGTCGCTCATCTCCTGATAGGTGAACCACACATGCCGAAACTCGATCCGGTTCGATCCGTCGCCGGCACGCACCACCTGCGGCGACTCAATCTGCGACGGCGTGTCCAGCAGCTTGAAGATCCGCTCGCAGGCCGTCATCGCCGCCTGCAGAATGTTGAACTTTTCGCTCAGGTCCTGGATCGGGCGGAAGAACCGCTGCGCATACTGGATAAACGCGCTGATGATGCCGATCGTGATCGTCCCGCCAATCACGCCCACGCCCCCACGCCACACAATCATCGCAATCGCAATCGACGACAGAATCTCCACCGCCGGGTAATACAGCGCATAGGCAAAGATCGTGTCCTTGAAGGCGACCATGTGCTGCCTGTTCACCGCCTCAAAGTCCTCATACGCGCGCTGCTCGCGGTTGAACAGCTGCACCACGCTCATCCCGCTCACATGCTCCTGCGTAAACGAGTTGATCCGCGCAATCGCCGTCCGCACCCGCCGATAGCTGGCCCGCACCGAGATCCGGAACAGGTTCGTCGCCACCACAATCAGCGGCAGCACCGCAAACGTCAGCAACGCCAGCCGCCAGTTCATTGCCAGCATCGCCACCACCATGATCGTCAGCGCAAACACATCATCGATCATCGCCAGCACGCCCGACGTGAACATGTCATTGATCGCGTCCACATCCGACGTCAGCCGCGTCACCAGCCGCCCCACCGCATTCGTGTCAAAAAACGCCACATGCATCCGCTGCATATGGCGGAAGATCTCCCGGCGCAGGTCAAACATCACCTTCTGCCCCGTCCACTGCATCAGATACGTCTGCGTGAACTCAAACACATAGGCCACCAGCAGCACCGCCAGATACAGCAGCGCCAACTGCCCCACACCCACCCGCGCATCGCTGCTCAACTGCCGCGACAGCCACCCGGTGCCCACATGCGCCTCGCGCGTCATGTACCGGTCCAGCGCCACCTTCACCAGATACGGCCCGGCCGCATCCGTGGCCGCGCGCAACGACACCGCCACCACGCTCACCGCAGCCTGCACCCGATACGGCCGCAGATACCCGGCCAACCGCAGCATCAGCCGCGTGTCATAGGCCTTGCCCGTAATCTCGTCGTCGGTCTTCACGCGCGGCCTGGCCGCAGCGTCGCTCTTCGGTCCAGGCTGCTCCTCTGCGCGCGCTTTGTCCTGTTCCTCTGCCATGCCTGCCGTCCCGCTTCCCGCCTTGGCTTTGTTCCCTGCCCGAGTCGCACTCCGGCAACCGCGGCCGTCAGCCGTTGGAATGCCCTCCAACCCGCTCCGGCTGCCGCGTTTGCCCCCTCAACATCCGTCAGGGACCTACGCTATCGATTGTATCCGCTGCTCTGCATCGCCTGCCGCTGCACCCGCTGCCAGAAACGCGAGAAACGCCGCAAATCCAGCTCGCCCAGCTCCTCCGTCCCGTCGCAGAAGCGCGGCTCCCGCATCCACCCCACCGGCTCGCCCCGCATCCGCACCACGGCCTCGGCCGTCTCCTGCGCCACCACCCCATCGGCTCCCAGCCGCCCACACAGCCCGCGCAACAGCTCCGCCAACCCGCCCCGCTCCACCCGCGCAATCCACATCCGCTCCGGCATCTCCCGCAAACACTCCGCCACAAACGCCAGCCGCTTCGCGCTCACCCGATCCCGCTCCAGCCACTCCCCATCCCACACAAACACCACCGGAGCCTCCGGATACCGCCGCAGCGCCTCCTGCTTCGGATTCAGACTCCCGGCATGCACCCAGATCAGCGGCCGCCGCACCGGCTTGTCCGCCGCCGCCGCACCCTTCACGCGACGCAGCCGCCCGGCCGGCCAACGCCCATCGCCTGACTGCGTCGCCATCCCTGCCGCCGTCTCTGCCCCGGCACCAAACAGCCGTCCGGCCAGCTCCTCATAGCTGCCCTCTATCGGGCAACCACGCCGCGCCAGCGCGCACCCCTCGCAAAACCGCCCACCCGCATACCGCTCCAGATTCTCCCGATTGAAAAAGTACGGCTTGCTGCCAAACGTCGATGCCACCCACTGCCACGACAGGTCATTGCTCGCCGCATCCCCATCCAGCAAATGCTCCCGAAACCACGCCGCACCCGCCTGCCACCGCACCCGCCGCCAATGCACCAGATACGCCGCCATCCACATCCGCGCATGGTTGTGCAAATACCCGCTCCGCTGCAACTGCCCGCTCCAGGCATCCATGCACCGCAGCCCGGTCTGCGCCTCGCGCACATCCTCCGGCAGCTCTCGGGCGCGCGCCACCACCCCCGTCTTGTCCGCCTCCAGATCCGCACCCACCGCCCCATCCAGCGCCACATACACCCGCTGCCAATACTCCCGCCAGGCCAGCTCCTGCACCAGCTTTTCCGCACCCGCACCTGCCGCCGCCAGCGCCGCATCCCGCACCTCGCCCAGTGCCAACACCCCATGCCGCAGATACGGCGACAGCCCCGTCACCCTCCCATCCAGAAAATTCCGGCTCCGCGCATACCCCTCCGGATCCACCGCCCGCAACACAGCCTCCGCCGCCGCACGCCCACCCCGCATCCGCTCCGGCACCGCCGCCAGCCGCCACGCCTCCACACTCCACCGCCCGGCACCATCGTCCCCAGCACCGCCGTCCCCAGCACCGCCATCCCCGGCACCGCCATCCCCGGCCACGCAATCCCCAGCCACGCAATCCCCAGCACCATCGTCCCCGGCCAGGCGCGCATTCCCACCCGCCTGCAGGTCCGCACGCACCTGCGCCTCCAGCCGCGCCGCATCGCCGCAGTCCCCATACACATTCCGCTCATGCAGGATCATCACCCCTACAGCCTAACCGCCCACCGCTCTGCAATCGCCCCTCGAACCCAACCCCATTCCCACCCCGTCAAAACCCACCCCCAACACACACACCCCACGCAACCAAACATCCATCTCTCAACCACCTTTTCCCGTTCTCAACCATCCATTTCTTAACCAACCATCCCCGTTGTTTGTCATCCCCGAAGGGAATCTGCTGTTGCATTCGCTGTTCTCGTCGTCCACCGCACGTCCCACCCGCGACCAACGGAAGCGCCACAAACACCGCGTCTGCCACATAAGGCGCGGCGAGAGACGCGCTGCTGCTGCATGCAATGCCCCGAAGGGAATCTGCTGTTGCATTCGCTGTTCTCGTCGTCCACCGCACGTCCCACCCGCGACCAACGGGAGCGCCACAAACACCGCGTCTGCCACATAAGGCGCGGCGAGAGACGCGCTGCTGCTGCATGCAATGCCCCGAAGGGAATCTGCTTCTGCTTTTGTAACTGCTTTTGCTTTTCCCGCCAGACTCACCCACCCCGTGACCAATGCCCCCATCCTTTCGTCACTCCAGTGCGCAATAGAATCTCCTTGACCCACCGTACACTTTCACGCTACTGTTCTCCCGACTTACTTTTCCGTTCGGTCAGCCTCTCGTTCGCCTGCTGATGCAAGAGGATGCAAGCTATCCATTTCTCAGGCCACCCGCTCGCTCCCCGCGCGCAACCGCAACCCATTGCCCTGGCCATCTCGTGAGAAAGGACGATTACTTGCTGACGCGCCCACTCCGATATTTTTTGAGACGTTCCGCATGGCTTACACTGTTGTTCTCACTCACTCTGATCCCATCTTTAAGCAGTGCACAACAGAAACAATCCGATAACCAAAATGCGCAGAACGATGTCAGGGATCCGTATTGGCAATTCGGGCTCTTCGCCGCAGGAGGCTTTGTTCCAAACTACTACATACGTCAATCTGAAACACTAACCAATGGTCAGGCCGATACCCTGACATCAAACATTCAACTTGATTTGTGGAGTGCCGGGTTCCTTGGCGGACGCATGATTACGGGGTTTCATGGATCGAAACTCTTCCGCGGTCGAACCGAAGCAATGCTGGAGGTCATCCCTTTCTGGCTTGCTCAGTATCCACACCAAACGATCACAATTACCAACTCCGCTTATGGCACTCAGGAGACAAATCCAAACTTCGGACCAGTTGACAAATACGGCGCATCGATCACGCCTTTTCTCATCCGATATAACTTCCAGCATCAAGCAAGCAGCCGTATCCTGCCCTGGACGCAGCTTGGCGGCGGTCTACTCTGGACCAACCATAAGTTCCCTTACGAGGTTGGTAGCACCAGTGTGATCAACTTCACACCGCAGGGTGGCATTGGCTTCAGCACCTTTCTTCGTCGGCGACAATCCATCGATCTTGCTCTCAAAATCATCCACATCTCAAGCGCTGGTCTAGGAGACAACAATCCCGGCATCAACTACAGTCTCCAGTTCTCCGCCGGTTATTCCTGGTGGAAGTAGGCAATGCGGTCCTTCCAAACGCCAGCAATTCAGCCATTTGCTCATGCCTCGCTTCTGTGAGCTGATTCCACCCGCCGTCACACCCCACACCCGCGACCAACGGAAGCGCCACAAACACCGCGTCTGCCACATAAGGCGCGGCGAGAGACGCGCTGCTGCTGCATGCAATGCTGCCAAGTGGGAGAATGGAAGCAGCGATGTCCGACCTAAACCAAACCGCGACCCAAACCGCAATCCGGTCTGCAAACCAGCCCCTAAGCGAGACCGGCCATTCCTGCCTGCCTGCCGCGCCTGCCAGCACCGATTTTGGCCTCTATCTTTCCATCCCCTTCTGCCGATCCAAGTGCACCTACTGCAACTTTGCTTCCGGCGTCTATCCTGCCAGCCAGCATGACCGCTACGTCGCCCGCCTCATCGCCGACCTGGACGCCAGCCGTGCCTGGAGCCGGTCGCAGGGCCTCGAACTGCCCGCCACGCTCACCTCCATTTACTTCGGCGGCGGCACGCCCGTCCTGCTCGCGCCCCATCATTTCGAAGCGATCTTTGCCGCCATCGCCCGCAACTTCCAACTCGCGCCCGGCATTGAGATCACCATCGAATCCGCGCCCGGCCAGCTTGCCGACGCCACCCTCGACGCCCTCGTCCGCTGCGGCGCCAACCGCATCAGCCTCGGCGTGCAAAGCTTCCTCGACCGCGAATCCGCCATCAGCG
>JAKBAG010000207.1 GCA_021809235.1 Acidobacteriota bacterium | reverse complement strand
CAGCAACTTCCGGATGGAAGCCGGCCTGCGAACAGGCCCCTGCATAGATTCGACTCAACTGATCCAGTCTATCGTCATCCGGCAGCGGGGTCAACCGGGCTGACGGGGCTGAAGACACCTGCCCTGCTGACACCTGCCCTGCTGCGCAGAGGGCATCCCAGTCGCGGAAGGCCTGCGGCGTGGAGACACCGACGGCCGGCGTGGCCACCAGGCAGCAAAGGGAGGGCTGGTCCGGCAGCGGAAAGACCGACTGGCCGCGGTCCAGTCCGAGGATGGTGCCCCCGACCAGAAACAGCGGCACATCCGAGCCGACGCGGGCGGCCAGTTGCAGGCGCTCGGCCTGCCAGGCCGGCCTCTGGGCCGGATCGGCAGCAATCCCCAGCTCCGCCTCCAGCGCAAGCAGCGCCGCCACGGCGTTGGCCGAGCCGGCGCCGAGACCGCCCTGCACGGGCAGCTGCTTGTCAATGTGGATGGAGACCTCTGCAGCGAGGCCGAGATGGTCCAGAGCGAGGGCCACCATCTTCCAGGCAGTGTTGCGCTCGTCGGTGGGCACGCGGGCATCGTTGGAGCTGAGTCGGATGCTGGTTTGCGCAGCCGGAAGTGCGGCGACGGTGACGCGGTCGTGCGCGGCCAGCGTCTGATAGACGGTCACGAGGGAGTGAAAGCCGTCGGCGCGGGGCGGACCGATGGCAAGGCCGAGGTTGATTTTGGCGTGGGATCGCGCGGTGACTGCCATGCGTTCTCAGTGTAGTACGGGCGGCGGCAGGAGGATGGGCATTGGATTTACAATCGGGTCATCCGCACCTGCGAGGTTGGCACGATGGCACACATGGTTTTCTGCGCACGATACAAGAAGGAAATGGAAGGACTCGAAGAGCCGCCGTTTGATTCGGACTTCGGACAACAGATCTACAAGAGCGTATCCCGGCAGGCCTGGGCCGAGTGGGTGGAGCGGCAGAAGATGCTGCTGAACGAGTATCGGCTGCAGCCTTGGACACCGCAGGCGCAGAGCTTCCTGGTGGAACAGATGCAGGAGTTTTTCTTCGGCGATGGCGGAGCACTGCCGGCCGAGTACGTGCCGCCGTCCCACTGAGCGGGCAGGCGATTCGTGTACACTCATTGAGGAACCCCCGCGCGGCCGCTCGGCCAGCGCAAACGGTGTCGGGACGTGGCTCAGCCTGGTAGAGCACTCGCTTGGGGTGCGAGGGGTCGGCAGTTCAAATCTGCCCGTCCCGACCATTGATTTCTCTTACAAAACAGAGGTTTGGATGGGTGCAAGCGTTGGCGACTGCCGACCGCGAGCACCCCAACCTGTCTCCGCAGCGCCAGCGAAGGAGACACGAGTCCGGCCTGCGAGGGGTGGGAAGCGCAGCTTCCCTGATCGGCAGTTCAAATCTGCCCGTCCCGACCATTGATTTCTCTCACAGAACAGATGCTTGGATGGGTGCAAGCGTTGGCGACTGCCGACCGCGAGCACCCCAACCTGTCTCCGCAGCGCCAGCGAAGGAGACACGAGTCCGGCCCGCGAGGGGTGGGAAGCGCAGCTTCCCTGATCGGCAGTTCAAATCTGCCCGTCCCGACCATTGATTTCTCTCACAGAACAGATGTTTGGATGGGTGCAAGCGTTGGCGACTGCCGACCGCGAGCACCCCAATCTGTCTCCGCAGCACCAGCGAAGGAGACACGCGTCCGGCCTGCGAGGGGTGGGAAGCGCAGCTTCCCTGGTCGGCAGTTCAAATCTGCCCGTCCCGAACATTGATTTCTCTTACAGAACAGATGTTTGGATGGGTGCAAGCGTTGGCGACTGCCGACTGCGAGCACCCCAACCTGTTGAGACTCCACACCTAGGCTGAGTATGAAAGAGTGCGGAAAATGGTGGCAGGCCATTCGGTTGCCGGATCTTTGGCGTTGATCGTCGATCGCCGCCAGAAAGGAGAAGTTTTCGATGATTCTTGGTTTCTGGCATATTTTTGTAGTGGCCGCCCAGGTGGTTGCAGAATTGGCAGGTGCGGCCTACGCTGTCTACAAAATGGTGGTGTAGGGAAATTGGAGCCTGATTTCAACCTTCAGAGCTCATCACTCTTCCACACTGGAGGGCGATGATCTCTGAATATCCGATTGCTTCCGATCCGAACAACAACAGCACCGTGGGAATGCGACAAATGTGTTCACGAATCTTTCGCATGTGTGTATCTCTATCGATTCTCTTCGTCATCGCGCATGCAGCAGCACCCTTCTGCCAAGCAAATTCCGACTCCGATCTAGTTGCGCGCGCACTCCTAGCCAATACACGGGATCTAGGCACACTGCGAGGCTATGTTTACACCAAGACGACAGAAAGGGTCGAATACGACAACCAAAACCGGGCTGTCAGGTCATCGACGAAAGTATCGGAGGTCTTCTATCTGGATGGCGCTCCCTACGAGCGCATCGAAAAAATGAATGGTCTCCCTTTGAGCGATGCGCAGCGCCAAAATCAGGAACGCTCCATGGATAAAGCGATTGCAGACGCGAAATCAGCCGTTCCCAAGCACAAGCAAGAACGAGAGCGCAAGGCCGCGCAGACGATGGCAAAGGAACTAGCAATCCGCCAGGATGTCGCAGAAGGGTTCACCTTTACGAAAGTGGCTGATGAGCAGCGGGATGGCTACAATTGCATCGAGCTTCGCGCTGAACCCAAAACCGGTTTCAAATGGAAAAGCTCATTGCACGCCTTGCTCCCGCTGATTCACGGCTACATCTGGATTGACAAAGATACCGGTCACTGGGTCGATATTGAGGCTTTCCCAATTAAGAAGCTGGGCAAGGGGCCAATATATGTAAATGCAGATACGGCATTGCATCTCCATCAGAACGATGTGAGGGATGGGTTATGGGTGCTCACGAAATTCAATGCCCGCGTGGATATGAGGCTTCTGAAGAGAAAGAACATCCGGGTTATCAAAACATATGGCAATTTTCGGCGGTTCTCGACTTCGGTACGAATCCAATATCACGCAGAGACTGCTAGCGACCCGAGCACGCCTGCGACGGTGGAAAAGCCATAATGAAGAGCGATCCGCCCGTCCTCTTTCGCTCTCCGATATCAATCCCGAGATGGAAATTGGCCATATTGTCGGCCGTCGGCGTTTTGATGGCAACTACGCTTATTCAAGGCGTCATCGGGAGATTGGCAGAGGGCAAGATTTTGCCTTTCGAGACCGATGTTCTGTCTGCAGTTCTCGATGCAGTATCCGTTGGAGCTTTGGCTGTTGTGGTTCTGTCATGGTTGGGAGTGCGCAGGAAACAAAGTGGCACCAGGTTGGGCAGACGATACACGCTGTTGCTGACAGCTGATGTTGCGGCTTTGTCCGTCACGATTTCGATGTTGATTTTTTTGGCACCTGAGCGGTTTGGCATCAAAGAGGAGCCATCATTCGTTATCTTACGATCAACTCACGGAACGAATCTCCTACTCTTCCTTATTGCTATCGTGGTAATTGGTCCAATGAGCGAGGAACTTCTCTTTCGTGGACTCGTATACAACGCGATCGTTACGTGCAGCAGCCCCGTTATTGCCGCAATCATCAGTAGCGCTTTTTTTGCGCTTGCTCACCTGAACCTCATATTGTTTGTGCCAATTTTCTGCGTGAGCCTGCTGCTTACTTATCTATATCAGCGGTCAGGCTCACTCTACCCGTCCATGATCGTACACGGTTTGGTAAACGCATCCACGGCGGTGGAGATTATGCTTCGGGTCAATAACCGATAGAGCTTGCGTTCGCGTACCGGCAATTGCAAAACTGAGTGAGCGCTATCTGAAGCCATCTTGCTCGGCGGCGCAAAAGGCTGCACGCTGGAGGCATGAGGCACAAAGCGGAAACGTGGTCCAAGTGGCGCGGTTTGGTGACGGTGCAGAGGGAGAGTGGCAAGAGCGTGGCAGCATTTTGTCGGGAGCGTGGCTCAGCCTGGTAGAGCACTCGCTTGGGGTGCGAGGGGTCGGCAGTTCAAATCTGCCCGTCCCGACCATTGATTTCTCTGACAAAACAGATGCTTGGATGGGTGCAAGCGTTGGCGACTGCCGACCGCAAGCACCCCAACCTGTCTCCGCAGCGCCAGCGAGGGCGGCGGTGGCGAGGCTGTGTGCGGGATTGGACTCGGAGCTGGGGTGCGGGACAGGGTGCGCGACCAAGCGCAGGACGGGGCTAGTCTGTTTCCTGCTTTGTAGGGTTGCGTTCGGTTTCGAGCAGGGCCTGCTTGCGTGCGGTGCCCCAGCGGTAGCCGCTGAGCGCGCCGTTGGCAGCGACGACGCGATGGCAGGGCACCAGCAGGGCGACGCGGTTGGTGGCGCAGGCGCGGGCCACGGCGCGGGTGGCGGTGGGCTGGCCCAGGTCGCCTGCCAGCTGGCTGTAGCTGCGCGTCTGGCCGGGCGGAATCTGCTGCAGGGCTGCCCAGACGCGCAACTGGAAGGCGGTGCCGCGCAGGTCAAGCGGCAGAGGCGGCTGTGCGCTGCCTGTGCCGGCGCAGGCGAGAATGGTGCGCAGGCTGCTGTCCAGCTCCGCGGACGGGCTGAGCGTGGCGGCGTGGAAGCAGCGGCGAAGATCGGCCAGCAGAGAGTCGGGTGCGTCTCCGAAGGCCAGCCAGCAGAGGCCGCGGCGGCTGCTGGCGGCCAGGGCGTAGCCGGGAATGCCGGAGGATGCGTGGGGCTGGCTGGGGGACGGGTCTTGAGCCGCGTCTTGAGGCGGGTTTAGGGTTGGGAATGGCGATTGGGCTGGGGATTGATTTTGGGACGCGTTGGCCTGGCAACCGCCGAGGGTGCAGGGCTGGATGGCGTAGGCGATGGCTTCCGCAGCGGCTCCGCGGCGCAGCGAGCCGGGCGTGAGCCCCAGCGGCGAGCCGGTGTAGGCGCGGCTGGAGGAGCTGTAGCCGGCGGCGTGCAGGGCTGCGGTGATGGACTGGTCCGACTGGGCCAGGGCCTGGGCAAAGCGCCGGGCGCGCTGGGCGGCCAGATACTGCGACGGGGACAGTCCAAAGGCTGCGCGAAAGGCCCGCTGGACGGCGTAGGCGCTCGATCCGGCGCGGCGCGCCAGGCGGGCAAGCGGAAGCTGGCCGCTGGCGCCGCTGTCCAGATGCTCGTCGAGCAGCGTGCGGACCTGCGCAGCCAGAGGCGCGGACGGGGCGGCATCGGGATGGCAGCGCTGGCAGGCGCGAAATCCGGCGGCGCGCGCCGCCGCAGCCGAAGCGAAGAAGCGAACGTTGCGCCGCAGGGGCAGGCGGCTGGCGCAGCCGGGCCGGCAGTAGATGCCGGTGGTGAGGACGGCGTAGCAGAAGTTGGCGCTGGAGTCGCGCTGGCAGAGCTGCTGCCAGC
>JAKBAG010000206.1 GCA_021809235.1 Acidobacteriota bacterium | reverse complement strand
TCCGAATGACCGGCCTGCCTGCAATCAAGGGGTCACTGGCTCGCGTGGTGTTGTGTTCCGGCGCGGTTGCCGGGTTGCGGATCTTTCCCGGCTGTGTACGACCATCGGGTGGCTCGCCCGGCCAGAGAGGCATGGTCACTGTTCCGGCGGCCGGATGCCAGACGCCATTGGACGCGCTGGACTTTTCCTTCGGAATGACCCCGTAAGCAGGCAGCACGGTCAGTAAAAGTACGGGAGCCATCAAAAGTACCGGACGCAGAGCAGTTGCAAGACGTTGGAACCGGACCGTAACGCGCAAATCAATCATGAATCTCTCCTGTCATTCCCATCTAGGCCGACGAGGATCGATACAATCTTCTGCAAGTGCTATTCAGAAGTCTGTATGGACTTGCTGCGAGAATACTTCCCGGAAGAGAGAGTATGCAAAGGAAAATTCCCTGTCTGTCTCATCGGCTTTGTGTGTCCTTGTGCCTGAGCGCGGTGCTGGTTGCTGCGGGAGCCGGTACAAGCGCTGCGGCCCAGGCACACGCCGCTCAGTCCCCTACGAAGGATGCCCTGCTGAAGGCCGAACGCGATGTTCATGCCGAGGAGATTCGGGCCCATGTTCGCTTTCTCTCCGACGACCTTCTCGAAGGTCGGTATCCCGGCTTGCGCGGGGGAGAACTGGCGGCCAAATATATCGCCACCCAGTTTGCGCTCGACGGCTTGAAGCCTGCCGGAGACAACGGCGGCTACATGCAACAGGTTCGCTTTGTCGGGATGACCGTCAGACCCGCATCCACATCCATGGAGTTTCTACCGGCGACGGGAGCGCCCATCCAGCTTCGCTTTGGTGACGACTACACCGTTACCAACCGTACCCTAACTCCGGAGACCACGATCGATGCTCCCCTTGTTTTTGTCGGCTATGGCATCACGGCACCGGAGTATCAGTGGGATGACTACAAAGGGATCGACGTCAAAGGCAAGGTTATCGTCTGCATTGTGGGCGATCCTCCTTCGGAGGATCCATCCTTTTTTGCCGGCCGCGCGCTGACCTACTACGGTCGCTGGACCTACAAATTTGAGCAGGCGGCACGCATGGGGGCAGTCGGAGCGATCATCATTCACCGCACCGATCTGGCCAGCTACGGCTGGGACGTGGTGAAGAACTCGAACACCAGCGAGCAGACCTCCCTGCGAGACGATCCTGCGCCGCATCTGCGCGCCGCCAGCTGGATTCAGCTGGATGTTGCGCGCAAGCTGTTCACAGCTGCGGGTGTGGATTTTGATCATGCCTTTGCTGCCGCCGGGCAGCGTGGCTTTCACGCGATTCCGCTCAACGTTCGCCTGCATGCCCATGTGAGCAGCAAGGTGCGCAACTTCGAGTCGCCCAACGTGGTAGCCATGCTGCCTGCAGCTACCAGCGTTGCTCCCGATCAGGCGGTACTGTATACGGCCCATTACGATCATCTTGGGTTCGTCCCAGGCATGACGGGAGACAATGTGTTTAACGGTGCAGCCGACAACGCAACTGGGGTAGGCATGCTGCTGGCGATGGCCCATGCCTGGGCGGCCAGCGGAATTCACCCGCCGCACTCCATCCTGTTTGCCGCAGTCACGGCGGAGGAGCAGGGTTTGCTTGGCTCGCAGTACCTTGGGGAACATCCACCCATCCCGGCCGGCCAGATTGCGCTCGACATCAACTACGACATGATTCTGCCCCTGGGCATGCCGCGGGAGGTCAACGTCAACGGCGCGCAACGCACGAGTTTTTATCCCACAGTTCAGCGGATTGCCCGCCAGTTTCACTTGGCCATCGTGCCCGATCCGCGACCGGAGGCGGGAAGCTACTATCGCTCGGATCACTTCTCATTGTCGCGCGTCGGCATCCCGGCATTTTCCATTGATCCTGGCACGCTCTACGCCGGTCATGACCGAGCCTGGGGAGTTCAGAAATTTCAGCAGTTTGAGGAACACGATTACCACAACTTCACCGATAACTACCATGCCGACTGGGACTTTTCCGGCAACGCCGAGTTGGTGCGCTTCGGCATGGCGCTCGGGTGGCAGGCCCTGACGCAACCGTCAACCATCGTATGGAATGCAGGGGATGAATTTGCCGCTGCACGCCAGAAGAGCCTGCGCTGAAGAAGCTGGCACACTGGCAGCGGATCGCCAGTGTGCCAATCTGAGACAAGCATTCCTTCCACCACTGTCTCCGCTGCACCGAAGAGGAGGCTGCTCCAAACAGGCTCCCTGTTGCCCGTTTCGGTTCCGGATTCCTTTTCTGCAAAAATTCCCGCCTTCGGTGCATTCTCTGCCATTTGCAGTTGGGTTATGCTCTCCCTAGAGTCCCCGGGAGACTCCTTGCATTCATGCATTTTCTGGCGCAAACCTGGCAATGGACATCGCTCGTGGCGGCGTTGCTGACCAGTGTTGGTGTGCTTGTCTGGATGCTGCAGCATCGCAAGCCGACTCCGGAAGAGCTGGAGCGAGAGCGACGTCTGCGTCTGGTCAGTTATGGGCGGCTTGTAGATGGCCTGCTGGTTGATCAGACAGAGGTTCCCGTGGAAAACGGTTCTTCGCGGATCCTGCTGCTGTATCAGTATGAAATTGCCGGCGTGCACTATGAATGCGCGCAGGACATAACAGCTCTGCACGATGAACCGCATGCCGGGCAGATTCCTGTGGGGCTTCCGTGCTCGGTTCGATACCAGCCGGGAAGTCCGGAAAACAGCATTGTGCTAGCGGAGACATGGAGCGGACTTCGGACACACAGCGCCCCTCGCGCTCTGCGACCGGAGAGCCCATTTCTACGCTCGCATCTGGCCCATCCTCGTCCAACGCGCGCCATTGGCTGAGTGACAGTCGGTTCATGCTTCTGTAGCGCCTTGACCACCTCTCCCCATACACTGGTCAGGTATGCATGTACATGCCCCTTCACGAACCAGCCGCGTTCTATGGATCTCCATGGTCGCTACGCTGGCCTATGTCGGCGTGACGCTCTACGCCGGCTGGCGGGCGCATTCTCTGGCATTGCTCTCAGAAGCCGGGCACAATGCTTCCGACTTTCTGGCTCTTGCGCTTTCCTTTGTCGCTGTCTATTTTCAGCAGCGTCCGGCTAACGATCTGAAGACCTTCGGCTACCAGCGCGCCGGCGTCCTGGCTGCCTTTCTGAACGCATCCACTCTGCTGGTGCTTTCCCTCTGGATCGGTGTGGAAGCCATCCATCGGCTTGCCGCTCCAGTGGCCGTGGAGCCTCGTCTCATGATGGAGGTTGCCGCTGCTGGTGTGCTGATGAACGGCCTGATTGCAGCGCTGCTTTGGGGGGTTGCCCGCGACGTGAACATGCGCAGCGCCTTCCTGCACATGGCCGGGGATACGCTTTCGACATTAGCCGTTATTGTGGGTGGTTTCATCATCCATCTCACGGGACAGTATTGGATTGATCCGGCGCTCTCTCTCGTAATTGCATCGATCATCCTGTGGAGTTCCTTCAGCATTGTGCGGGAGACGCTGAACATACTGCTCGAAGGGACGCCGCAAGGCCTGGCGGTTGGAGATATCCGCTCCCGGATGCATTCCGTGGAGGGTGTACTGGATGTTCATGATCTGCACGTGTGGAGTCTCGGCTCACAATCCCGCGCTCTGGCCTGCCATGTACGCATTGAAGATATTCCCCCTTCGGAAAGCCAGTGCATTCTGCTTCACCTGCAGGAGTTGCTCCGCCGGGAGTTCCACATTGCCCACTCGACCATCCAATTTGAGCATGAAGGTTGCGTGATCCGCGAAGGCTGTGTAATTCCCATGGAAGAGTTGGCCACCGACTGCGGCCATCATGGGCATCATCATGGCCACGTGCACTAGGGACCCGATACAGGCGTGATACCCTGCCTGCATCGCGGTTTCCATCCCTCCGCATGGTTTCCAGATTCTGGAGGTCTTCCCTTACGTGATCCGTCTCTCCACTTCTTTCCTGTATTCTGCTTTGCGCGTAAACCGGTCGCTCACGCCTGCCTTTCTGCTGGTGCTTGCCGCGGCAATACAACCAGCGGCCATGGCCCACAAGCACTCCACAAAACTTGCACCCTTTGCCGGAGCCTACGCCGATTCCACCGAGCCGGATACGCCGCTCAGCTTTTCCCTGCAAAAGGGGACTCTGGTAGTGGAGAGCGAGCGGCAGATGCCCACGGTGCTGCATACCATCTCCGAAACAGCCTTCCGGAACGACGAAAATGTCGTTTACCGCTTCGAACATCAGCCGGCAGGGTGGGTGGTCCTGCGTACCGTGCCAGGGCGAGAGCCCGTCACGCTGCAGCGAATCGGTCCTCCCGAACATCTGCTCTTTCACCACTACGAGCGCAGCGAAGCGATGATCCCCATGCGGGACGGTGTTCGTCTCCATGCCGTGATCCTGACGCCGACAGACATCCATGAACCTCTCCCCATCCTGCTGACGCGGACGCCGTATGGGGTCAGCGGTACCACGCCGGCCTCTTTTGTCGGCAGCCAGCCACAGCTAGCCCGCGACGGCTACATTCGGGTTGAGGAAGATATTCGCGGTCGCTACGGTTCGGAAGGGACATTTCGCATGATGCGCCCGCTCGCCGACCACAGCAACCCCAAAGCCACCGACGAAAGCACGGATGCCTATGACACGGTGGCCTGGCTGGTAAAAAATCTTCCCGGCAACAACGGTCGCGTGGGCGTGATGGGCATCAGCTATCCGGGATTCCTGACGACGATGGCGGGGATCGATCCAAACCCGGCGGTGAAGGCGATCTCGCCGCAGGCACCCATGATCGACGTCTGGCGCGGAGATGACTTCTTTCACAACGGTGCCTTCCGCCAGACCTACGGCTACGACTACGGCATCATGCTGGAGAGCAGCAAGGAAAACGTCGTTCTCGACGACTACGGCAAAGAGGCTTCCGGACAGCCGATTGATGGCTACGATTTCTTCCTGGAGCGTGGAGGTTTTGCGCAGGATGTGGCTCAGTCCGGCGTCAAGGAGAAACTGCCGACCTGGCAGGATTTCCTCCAGCATCCCTCGTATGATCCCGTGTGGCGCGCGCGCGGCGTGGAATATCACCTGAACTCCGTCGCGGTTCCGACGCTGACTGTAGGCGGCTACTACGACCAGGAAGATATGTGGGGACCGCAGGAGGAGTACAAACGCCTGGAACCGCACGACGCAGCACGCCAGAACTTTCTTGTGCTAGGTCCATGGCGCCATGGCTCCTGGTCAGCTACCACGCGGCATATCGGCGCTCTGCAGTATGGCGCAGCCATCGGGGAGCAGTATCGCCAGCAGATTGAAGCTCGCTTCTTCGCGCACTACCTCAAGGACGCGCCCGGTACGAACCCATCCGGATTTG